>JBAXQP010000083.1 GCA_037131655.1 bacterium
ACTTCCGTGACTGCGCCAGCTTGGTCTACTATCATACCTAGAATGAAGCCATAACGCTTCTCTGGTGAGAGCATCAGGGGAAGGAGAGTGATGACTTTATCCATCGGGATGGCAAAGTTGAGACCATGCACATCCGTCTTACCGGCTGACATTACACCGATGACTTGCCCTATTATATTAAAAAGTGGACCTCCAGAGTTACCGTGGTCAATACTGGTATCAGTTTGAAGTAAGTTGTTTGCGGGTCCGTAATCGGACATTGCCGTTCGTCCGATTGCGCTTATGATCCCTTGGGTAGCAGTAAACCCGATCCCTTGCGGATTGCCGACTGCCATAACAGGGTCTCCAACTTTCAGATCCCCGCTTCGCCCTATAACACTGGGTTTATAAGGCTTTGTGCCGGTAACTTTCAATATGGCGAGATCGTTAAGCTGGTCTTCCGCGACCACCCTGAAGCGATGATAAGCCCCATCAATCGTCTGCACGCCCTTATTGGCTTCCAACCGCACCACATGACTATTCGTCACCGCATATCCCGAAGGAGTGACAAAGAATCCACTGCCCACGTTGTAGCCAATAAAGATACAAAAACACGATTCCTTAACGCTGCCGTACACACCCACCCAAGGCCTCATCGCCGGGTCGGCATCAGAAAGCTTCATAGGAGCAGCAGAAGCAAGTAAAACGGTAGTAAAGACAAAAAAAACAACCAAAAACTTCTTCAAAGCCATACTCAACCTCTTCAAGATAATAATTAGACGAAGACCCAAGCCCCAAGTTCTGCTAAGGTCTAGATAAGTATGGCCACCTGGGTTATTATTGTCAAGCCAAACCCTAAAATCCCCGATGCATCGGTATTAAAGCGAAGTACTGAAGCCGATGCCCCCATCCAAAAACACGATGCTTCGGTATCAAAGCAAAGCGGCGATGCCGAAGCACAAACGAGTAGTGGTAAAATAAACCTATGGGACGATGGCATAATTTCTACGTGGATAATCACGTCCACTTCTGCACCTACACAGCAAAAGACTGGCGCCCGCTTCTCACGGAACCAGCGATAGAGTGCCTCTACGACGAATGGCACAAGAACTCCAAACGCTTCGCCGTCCAGACATGGGCCTATGTCATCATGCCAGAGCACGTGCACATGCTGCTATGGTCAGAACAAGGGAATAGCATCCTCCGCTTCATCCAAAGAACCTTAGGTCAAACATCAAAGCGATTATCACCCGCTAAAGAAAGCTTCTGGAAGGAGCGACCAAGAGTATTTCCGATATACTCTGAAGATATAGTGCGAGAGAAGATCGAATATATCCACGCTAATCCGGTGCGCCGTGGTTTAACAGAGACCCCAGAGGCATGGCCTCAATCAAGCTATAGCCAATTAGTGCTTGGAGATAACTCGCCAGCCTACCAGTGCGCGCGCATCGCATTATAAAGATTAAGTCCCTCCCCATACTCGATGCTTCGGTATCAGAGCGTAGCGCCGATGCCGAAGCCCAACTGCTAGAGAACACCTCCAAAACGAGCCAGGCGGTAAAATATAAATATGTCTCCAGTTGAACTACAGCCAGATTTTGGAAGGCGATGCTAATCCGACTTTGCAGCAGTTGCATATTATTACAAAGTTAAGCTCCGGCAGCGCCGCTACGCTCTGCTACCGAAGCATCGTGAAAATTCCTGATGCCCTCAGCCAAAAACACGACACTTCAAATGTCGGTTATATCTTCACCGCGTTTGACTTGGACTTCTCCATTACTTCTTCGGGGGTGACCTCTCGGCCTAGGTGGTCGGAGAGGTAGATGCCTTCGCTGACCAGCATGGTTTGAAGGGCTACATCGGCGGTGGGGAGGAGGTCAACACGGCCTTGCAGAGCGGCGACCCAATGGCCTTGGGGGGAGGTGTAGGCTTCATCGTCCTCGACCAGGTCTGACCATCGAGCGCATATCCCGTCGACACGGAAAGTAGCATCCATTTCCATGCCGTCCATGGCCGTGTGATAGGTCAGGGGGTCGAACTGGATGCCGCCCTGTGAACCTGCGATATAGCTTGCCTCAAAGGTGTTGAGGTGCATCGCCCACGACTCGATGATGTCCATCGTCAGTCCGCCCTCGAACTTGACAAGCCCGAGACCCAACTCTTCGACGTTATAGCCGCTCTTAGCTCGCCGCGCCGTGTCCATATCGGTTTCCTGGTGGATCTTGCCGCTGATGCGTGTCACTTCGGGCATACCGATTAAATAAAGAATTTGTGCGATGTGATAGACCCCCATATCGAAGAGCGCGCCGCCGCCCGCAGTTTCCTTCTTGACAAAGAACTCGGTGCCATAACCGTCAACATAGGGTCTGCCTCGACGACGGAAGCCAGTGGAGCGGGCATGATAGATATTGCCCAGGCGATCGTTCTCAATTAACTTCTTGGCCACTCGCGTCTCGCCAGAAAAGAGGGTGGCGAGTTGGATGCTGAGCTTGCGTTTGCATTTCTGAGCAGTCTCAAGCATCTTCACACCGTCAATATAGGAACCGGCGATAGGCTTTTCGCAATAAACGTTCTTACCTGCTTCAAGCGCAGCAACGGTAAAAGGCATGTGCAGGTTGTTGTGGAGGCAAACATCAACCGCATCAATGTCGTCGCGTTCCAGCAGCTTGCGGAAGTCTGTGTAGCGATGCGGAATGTTGTACATGTCCGCTACGCGGTTTAGTTCGACTTCATTCACGTCAGCCGCCGCCACAACTTCAGCCCCAGGGATATTCATATAGGCATCGAGGTGCATCTTGCCGATTTGCCCGACACCGATAAAACCTATTCTTACTTTATTCATAGTTATGCTTCTCCTCGAATAAGTCTGGACTCCGCCCGTTTGATAACGCCAAGTTGCCAAGCCAGTTCCGCATATTCGTTGTTGGCGGAGTGGTGCTCGACGCCCCAATAGCCTTCATAACCGGCATCCCGCACAGCGCGCAGTCTAGGTTCAGGGCCTGCCGCTGTTAAGCGCGCATCAACATGAGTGTGCATCACCCACGGGGCGATGGCTATGTCTCCCGCGACCTCTGCTTCCGGCCCACCGTTCCAGTGGCCAAGGTGAAGCAGAATGCCATATCCCGGATGGTCTACCTCTTCGCACACTCTTTGTTGGACGGCTAAGGTAAGTTCCGGTCCCCAGTGAGTTTCGGGACCAACGCGATATCCATTGTCCCACGCCCGCTTTGCATATTCTTTAAACCGCTTTACTACGTAGTCATATTGTTCTTCGGTGAAAGTCTCTCCGGTTCCACCCATATCAATACGCAACGTCTTCGCGCCCAGTATCTCAGCTGCCTTCATCCACTTTAGAGCCTGAACGCGATGCGCAACCCGCGATTCGACATCATCTTCCCAAGGATGCGGCCCGTCAACGCACAGGTTTGCCAGAACAAGCTCTCGCTCATCCAACGCCTCGCGCACTTTGCGGATATAGTCGTCATCGAGGCTGGCTAATGTGCCGCTCCAGATATCAGCGGCATCCAGCCCGAATCGATACCGAACCGTCTCCAAATACCCAAAGATATCCATCATGCCCGCGTTAAGCAGTCCATGAAAAGAAAAGGAAGCAACCGTGATTTTCATAACTTACCTCTTGCTCAGTTCTTCGTACACCTGGTTATAGTAGAGGGCGCTCTCGACAGGAACGTTAGCTGGGATGTGGCCGCTGCAACACATGAAATAGCCGGGGCAATTCTTACCTGCGGCCATGCAGCGCTCGACCTCAGCCCTTATCTGGGGTTTGCTGCCCCAAGTCAGGATGCGGACGTCGGCGTTACCAACGATAATGTGGGTCTTGCCAAACTTTTCAGTTATATGCTTTAAATCGGTGAATATCTCGAACCAGAAGCCTGCATTACCGCACGCGGCGACGTCATCAACAAACTGCGTGTAATTGCCGTCGCAGATGAAGATAATCTTCTTGCCGCTATCCACCAAAGGCTGCCATAGGCGCTTAAGGTTGGGAAAGATATACTCGCGATACCAGCTTGGGTGCATAAACGCGCCTTCTGTCCACACCATGTCGTCGTGGCTGTAGATAACCGTCGCCTCAGACTGTGCCATCGCACGGTAATACTGCTCAATCCAAGTAGAATAGCGATTAACCACATTGCCAAAGCGATTAGGGTCAGTACCCGCTGCCTCAAGCAGCATCTCCCACCCGAATATCTTAATCATCCCTGACATCAGAGTGATATAGATGCCGGTGGTGTTGACGTTAGTGGGGTAAAGCTCGCACTGCGTACGGTAGTGCTTATTGAAACGCTCGATTAGCTGCTTCTCGTCGCGAGGACCATAGACTTCCCACGGGTCGAAAGAAAGCACTTCCTCAACGTCCGTGAATGGACAAGAGATATCGTTGTCGAAGTCGGCTCCGCGCTGGGCATAGACGGCATGCCCCATCTTAGTCGCCTTCGCGCTTAGTTCGGCATTAGCGATTTCGCAGCCAAAATAGAGGTCATAGTTCCAAGCCTTCAAAAACGCCTGAGCCGCCCGAAGCTGTTCCTCTTCAGAGCTATCCACGCTGACTTCAATCCCCGTCACCGCCTTAATCAGCTCAAAGTGATAAGACTCTGCGCTAGGCTCAAACCGCGGCACCCTCTTCGGCATCTGCAGATTAATCGCTGCCAATCCATCCTCGTATGACATTCAGAACTCCTTAAGAACTACTTCGGCGCTCCCAAAATAACAGTGGTGATGACATCTGCCTTGCCGCGTTTCAGCGTTAAACGTACGGCTGTGCCTGGCTTAAGGTCGATTAGGTAGGTCCAGAAATCCAGACCTAGTTTGACCGTCTTACCGTCTACATTAATAACGCGATCGCCAACTTTCACTCCAGCAACCTCAGCAGGAGTGCCAGCAACGACATTAGTTACTATCCCCACGCTTCTTGCATCGACGTTCATGCCTAGAGTGAACTTGTAATAGGCTGCATCGGTCAAAAGGCCGGGCATGAGGGTGATGCACTTGTCGATCGGTATGGAGAATGCCATGCGTCGGGCAAAACGACGTTCACCAGAATTAATGCCGATCACTTCTCCCAGGCTGTTGTAGAGTGGACCGCCCGAGTTACCGCCAACGATATAGGCATCGGTCTGTATCATGTCGTAGTGGATAGTGGTTGCCATCTCATTACCGGGCAGGTGCCAATTGTAGCCATAGAAGCGGTTGATACCACTAATAATTCCGCAAGTCGCCATCATTCCCATGGTCGCATGGTTGCCAATTGCCATCACCGGCTCGCCAACCACCAGCTTGCTGCTATAGCCAAGTTTCCCTGCATAAAGAGGCTTGTCGGATTCCACCTTTATCATCGCGATGTCGAGGTCGTCCTTTCTTACAATAACCTTGAAAGGAAGCCGTGTGCCATCACCAAAGGAGACCATGCGAGTGCCTTCTACCGAGACCACATGGCAGTTGCTGAACCCATAACCGGCCTCGTTAAAGACAAACCCACTACCTTCGGCTGAGCCACTCGCCGATTTATAGATATGGACGTCTACGGAACTTTTCATACAACTCGAGTAGAGCTTATCCCAAGGCATCGGCCCAAGATCGTTTGCCGGTAGGGAAGGCAAAGCCAAAAGGAACACAAATGCCCCCATTACCACTCTTGCCAATCGAATTTGTAGTTTAATCATCATATTTTATCCTTATGGCACGAGCTAATTGGCTTTATGAAAGAGAGAGGTTGAAGGTAGCGCTTGTTTGGCAAAGCCGGGACCATCTGCATAAACCTTCAGATCACTTCCCCCATCGCGTTGGAAGTATTCGATGGTAATGGGATGATAACCTGCTTTGAGAGGGATGAAACCAGCCTTCTCATTCGCCCCATGTAGGCCATCATGATCGGTTACAACCTGATTGCCGATACAGATGCGACTGCCATCATCCGAGGCAATAAAGAAGCCATACACGCCATCTGTCGGCACGTTGACATAACCTGTGAAACGCAAACCGTAGTAGTTCTTACCCTTTAGCGAAGCATCAAGCGATACATCACCGGCAACATTTCTACCCGCAGAGGTCAATTTGCTGAAATCAGGCAGCTTGTTCCAATTGCCAGAGTAGAGATCAACGAATAGCCCAGGGGTTAAATTTGCAACTTGTTCAGCGGCTCTCAACGGGACTACGCCAAGAGTGATAGTCTTATTTAATACAATGCTTTTGCGTTTTACAGTGAGGCTCAGCTTATCGCCGCCTTTGTGATCAAGTAGTTCAAGTATGAAGTCAAGACTTCTTACGATCGGCTTTTTGTTGATGCTCGTTACTACATCGCCAACCACAAGCCCTGCCTTTTCAGCGGGTGAGCCTTTCACGACTTCCTTAACAACACCTGTCTTATCTGGGTTAAGCTTAAGTCCAAGCTTGTATCCATAACGCGCTTCCGCGTTAATCAAATCAGGTAACTCACGCAAAACAGTGTCAATCGGAATAGCGGCATTGATTGCAATGCACTCGACCGTAACCCCTAACACTTCGCCATTCATGTTGATTAGCGGCCCGCCTGAACTTCCGTAATTCACGGCAGCGTCTGTCAGAAGAACGCTATCATATTGGGCAAATGTATTGCCGACCTTGCGATTAACACCTGAGATGACGCCTGTCGTTGCGGAGAATGTTAGCCCATAAGGGTTGCCAATCGCCATCACCGGTTCGGCGATCTTGATCTCACTACTGCGCCCCAATTTGGCAGGAATAAAGGGCTTATCAGAAACAATCTTAATAAGAGCGAGATCGTAGTATTCATTCTGAACTACAACGCGATAGGGAACCATTGTCCCGTCCAGAAGCATTACCTGATTGTTGCTTTCTTGTTTAAGGTGATGATTGCAGGTAAGCACATAGCCGCTTTCAGTGAGGATAAATCCGCTCCCCATTGAAATGCCATTGCCAATCCCCACAATAGACTTAATTGCCGTTTGATAAGGCTCAACCCACGGCGCCCGTTTGCCGTCAAGCTTAGTCTCAGCGCTTGCGATTGAGCACAAAATTATTAACAATCCAATCAGTGAATACACTTTCAATTTGTTTGCTAGCATCCTTCATCCTCCATGTCTATAAACCTCAGTGATTATTGCATGCAAGAGGCCGAGACGTCACCGTCTCGGCCTTCTAAATGGACGCTTTGTAACCTTTTCTGTTTCGACAGTCATCTAACTAACCCAAAACAGCTTTGCTCACTCTTGAAAATTGCTTCAAGCTTTTCTCGGGGATGTTGCCGTCTAGCTCAACTGGCAGGTTGAACGTTACCGCGCCCTTGACCGCTTTGCAGTCGGCAACGAATTTAATTAGCTCATCGTCCGTGTAGTAATGGTCAGATACTTTGCTGCTGAAGCGGCAGTCCACCGGTGCCAGCGCATGCCACTGTACGCCATTCAAATACTGGCAAGTGGGCATCAGGAGGGGCAGGGGAGCCTTTCCGCGCTCTCGCCAACGGCCCTTCTCGTCCTGGTACGGCTCTCTATGATGTGGCCAAACTGGAGTTGGCTGTCTTCCAGGATTTCCACCTCACCCGCCAAGTAGTCCTGATAGGGGGATACAGGTTGTTCAATCCCGTTGCAGAAGTTGTCGTCGTTGAGCGCCACAATCGCATCCGGGTTGCCCGCGCGTGCATCATCGCAGAATGCCTGCCAATTCGTCATGTAACGGTTAGTGAAGTCCAACACCCCATCAAACCACCAACCATCCGAAAGACGCCCGAGCGAGTTCGAGTAGGAGCGCAGCCAACAGCCATAGAGATCCAGGAACAGCGGGTCATGTGTGCCTCCCCTGAACGGCCCCGGCGTATATCCTTCGACCGGAATAGGGATTCCAACCGGCAGATAGGTGATGAGCTTCTTGCCCATCCCATGCACTCTTTCCCCAATCTCCCGCATAAGATCCCTCTCAGACCCATGTCCCGGCTCGATGCTGTCCAGCCATGCATTGGGGCTGCAGAAGTACTGGGTGCACTGTCCAAACGTAAAGATTAGCCAGTTCGCCCCGCTCTCATCAAACTGTTGAATAAACGAATCGAGGTCAAAGGCATTAATCACCCGGTTAAGCTCCCACGTCTTCTCCGCATGCGTCGCACCTTTGGGATCAACGATATGGTGCACCATCAACCCTAACGTCCCGTCCGCCAACCACTGTGCCTTGTGTTCTTTCATCTAATTACCCCTATCCTTTCTTTCCTAAAGAGTACCCTTAGACACCATCATATTAGGTTGCAATAATAGTGATACAACAACAATACTTTAATTTGTCGTTGCTGCTTTTATTGCCTAAGTAATTATGTGTCACAGCGTGTTGTTCTTTGAAATTACTCGCATATTTACTTGCAAAACTGTTGAATAAGTGTTATATTAGTTCTCGTAGTGGGTGTCTCGATGCGCTCGGGAGTCCCTTGTTGAACCCCCAAAAACGACGGATCGAGCGCGGGTATTGCGGGCAATCCATGGAATACACGTGGGGTTGAGAAACTTTGCCAGCATGCTCCACTCGATTCGTCATCTATCAACCACCATCTCACGACAACACAGCTCCCATCTATGTTATTAGATGGGAAAAGAACCCCCGCCTTAATTGTATATTTCTTTAATTACTTCTTTCACTTGTGCTACTTGGGTAAACTGCCAAATAGCAAAGCGAGGTAGAAGATGGACGTAGAGACACAAGCGAAATTCGAATTACGCGCACAGGTGATTAAGGCGATGGCGCATCCGACGAGGCTGTTTATCGTGGATCAACTCTCTAAAGGTGAGCGTTGCGTGAACGAATTGACGGATCTGGTTGGGGCGGATATGTCTACCGTTTCAAAGCACCTGAGCGTGTTGAAGTCGGCGGGAATTGTTCAAGTGTCAAAGCGCGGACTGCAGGTTTTCTATAGCCTGCGATGCCCATGCGTTATGAGCTTCTTTGATTGTGTCGAAGGCGTCTTGAAAACGACAGCCACTGGATGCCTAACCGCCATACGCTAGAGGCGCCTCGGCGTACAGATTTTATAGGGCATTTGATTGGCTATTCTATCTGCTTGGCAATAACAGGGAAGGGAATTTGATTATGAGAAAACTACAGATACTAGGAACAGGCTGTGCTAAATGCAATAAGCTGACCGAGCTAACCAAGACTGCCGCAGACGCGCTTGGTATCGAGTATGAACTCGAGAAAGTGACTGACATCCGCGAAATCATGCAGTTCGGAGTGATGATGACCCCAGCCCTTGTGGTCGATGGCAAGGTTAAAATAGTAGGTAGGTTACCGAGCGCTGATGAGATGAAGAAGCTTATCACATTAGAAATAGCCTGAAGAGGCGCGATTGCGAGGCTATACGTCGCAAAGAACGCTCATAGGAACATACGAAACCCCAATCCTCAACACTGATGTCGCCAAGCTTAGGCGCATCGCATACAACGGAGGTTACAATGAGAAGAAAAGTATTAGGAATATCAACGCTCATCCTAGCGCTGGCAGTTACTTGCATTATCATTGCTGCTACTCCTGCGAAAAAGAGTTGCAATACAGCAGTCACCGTAAAGACTGGCGCGCTTTGTCCAAAGCCAGTAAAGACTAAGACGGTAAAGAAACC
>JBAXQP010000084.1 GCA_037131655.1 bacterium
GGCGGCGAAGTCGGTTGGATAATATAGCAATCGCATCCTCGCACGCTTTCGTTAAAAGTAACGTAAGTCTCACCATCATCAGGTCTACGGACGGCCACATCACCTAAACTTACTCCTAGGCAAGATGCAACCGATCGGGCAAAGTCAGTATGTGCTGTACCCGCAAAAACTTTCAGTGGACCTTCCATTAGAACGCCATCCTTAAGAAAACAAATAAACTGGGCGGATTTGTATATCCGCCCAGTGATGAGAATAGTTAGAACTTATAACCAAACATTGCGGTTAAGCCATTCCCACGCGTTGTGGTTGTGCCTTGAAAAGCATTGAACCTATCGGTAACAAGATAGCTACCTTCAAGGAAAATCTTATCCGTAAGGTCGAGACCAACGACAGCTCTGGCGGCAAATTTGCTATTGCTCGGTCCGCCGACGTCACCTACGACCATACCGACTCCAACTCCCACATAAAGTCGAAAGTCGGAAATTGAGCTTTGAGTGACGGTAAAGTTCTCCCCTAAAATAATAGGGAATACTGTATTGTGACCTCTGCCCCAGTTGCGATTATATAAATCAAACGAAAGGACAGTCTCAGAATTTTTCCCGAAAAGTCCGGGGCCAGCAATATCGAGGCCAATGGCGCCCCAGACATCGCTCAAATCTTTTACAACTTTTTCTGTTGGGAAATAAGCTCCTGCGCGAGCGCGCAGTTCAAGCTTATCCCAATAAGAATCTACTGCGTTAGCTTTAGGAACTACGCACAACAACATTGCAAATACTACACCTAAAATCACATTTCGAGTGAGGTTCATATATGAAGTCCTCCTATTAAGGGCATTCCATGCCCTTCCAGATTTACCGGCGCTTTCCATCGTTTCCCGCCAGCTTTCTTTAATGATACGGAACCAGCCGGGATTTGTCAACCTTTGGTTAATTGTAATTGAAAATGCTTAGTAGGTGAAAGCTAAAGTTTCGAGCGGGTATACTTCTTTCGTTACCAGCCCAGGTGGTGAAACGGTAGACACGACGGACTTAAAATCCGTTGGCAGAAATGCTGTGCGGGTTCGACTCCCGCCCTGGGCATAACGAAAAGAGGGTCTTATTTATGAAATCTCACGGCCCAGATAAATCTATCCAAAACGCTAGTATAGAAACGGCCGCCAGGCCGAAGTCTAACGTTTGTTTGTCCCTTATTATGGACATCCAGTCCATTCCCAAAATTGAGGAGGAACCTAAGCTCATGTCTGATACGAATTTTGACTGTGATGTGCTCGTGATCGGCGCCGGCCCTGGTGGCTATGTTGCTGCGATTCGCGCAGCCCAACTTGGCGGCAAGGTTGTATGCGTTGAAAAGGAATTTCTTGGAGGAACTTGTCTTAACTGGGGATGCATCCCCAGCAAGGCGATGATTGCGAACACCGAAGCCTACCTTCAAGCTCAACATGCCAGCGATTTCGGCGTTAATATTTCAGGGGATATAAAATTCGATTTTACTAAAATGATGGAGCGCAAGCAGAAAGTCGTCGAAACACTTCGCGGCGGCGTTGGAGCGCTCTTCAAAAAGAACGGCGTACGTCAAGTTCAAGGTACTGCCTCCCTCAAAGATGCTCATACAGTTGTTGTTACTGGGAGTAACGGAACCGAAGAGATCAAAGCTAAAAATATTATATTGGCAACCGGAGCCGCTGCCGTTAAGTTCCCAGTCAAGGGAATGGAAGACGGCCTTAACCTATGGACAAGTAACGATGCGGTCTCTGCAACTGCTGTTCCAAAGAGCATGCTCATCATCGGCGGCGGAGCGGTTGGTCTGGAATTCGCTTGGATATATAACGGTCTTGGTTCAAAAGTGACGGTTGTCGAACTTCTCGACCGAGTGCTGCCGCTCGCCGATCAAGACATCAGCAAGGAAATCGACCGTATCCTGACTAAGCAGGGCATCAAACTCCTACCCGGTAGTCAAGTTGATAAAGTCGAAAAGAAGGGCAAGTTAAACATCGCCAATATCACCACCCCTAAGGGACCGATTGAAGTCGAGTGTGAAATCGTTCTTCTAGGCGTTGGCCGCCGAGCTGTTACTGAAGGATTGAACTTGGAAGGCGTCGGAGTTGAAACGTATAACAAGGGCGTTGTGGTCAAGAACGATAAGATGCAAACAAGCGTGCCGAGTATCTATGTCGTGGGCGACCTCACCGGCGCTCAACAGCTCGCCCACGTCGCTTCGATGGAAGGCATCGTTGCTGCCTCAAACGCGATGGGGCATGCGCGCAAGATGGATTACCGCGTAGTCCCCAACTGTGTCTACACAGTCCCTGAAGTCGCCACGGTTGGTTTGACCGAAGAAGAAGCGCGCGCTCAAGGCTATGATGTTAAAGTCGGTAAGTATCAATTCCGAGCTTTAGGTCGCTCCATCGCTGCCAACGAGCGCGATGGTATCGTCAAAGTGGTCGCCGATAGAAAATATGACGAACTACTGGGCGTCCACATCATCGGCCCCCATGCGACTGACCTCATTCACGAGGCTGTTACCGCCATCAAGCTCGAAGCCACGGTCGATTACATGACCGACACCATCCACGCCCACCCCACCTTCGCCGAAGCCCTCCTAGAAGCCTACGAGGACATCCACGACGAAGCGATACATAAGGCGTAGTACGTATTGCGTATTTCGTATTCCGGATAAGAAATTAGAAGTCGGACCAGATCGAAGCAAGAAGCACGAAACACGATCCGGAAAATCCAAGACACCCCAAAGGGGTGTCATTCAGAACTGAAGGCGTGGAATTTGTCTGAAAAGTTGTGGAGGGGATTACTTCACAATCATCCTTGCTTTGACACCGATCATGTTGCTTTGTTAGCAGTGCAAAGTGACGATACTTTTGCATTTCCGAAATACAAACTACGCAATACGTAATACGATCATGGAGCGAAATTATGCTTAGACGTTATTGGTTTCTCGGAATTATTATCTTGGTTTTAGTCGCTGGCTGTGGCACTAATAAGAGAGCATCGCAAGGGTTTCAGGTGGGGATGGTTACGGATATTGCGGGGATTAATGACAAGTCATTTAATGCTTCAGGGTTTGCGGGCATGAAGCGGGCTGGGGACGAATTGAGCTTTGCCCCCAAAGTAATCGAGACCAAAGCGGCGGCTGATTATGTGAACAACCTTCAAGCGCTCGCTAACCAGAAATACACCCTCGTCATCGCCATGGGTTATCCTATTAGTGATGCGTTGAAGCAAGTAGCTCCCAGATATCGTCAAGTTAAGTTCGCTATTGTTGATGGCGATGCATTGGACTATTCAAACGCAGTTGCGCTTAAATTCCGCGAGCAGGAAGGTTCATTCTTAGCAGGCTACCTCGCCGGAGCAGTGTCTAAAACCGGCAAAATTGGCTTTGTTGGCGGAATGCCGGGACCACTGATTAAGCGTTTTGAAGTTGGCTATATCGCAGGCGCAAAGACCGCTAACCCTTCTATCAAAGTTGAAGTCGGTTACGTCGGAAGCTGGGATGATGTCGGCAAGGCTAAAGACTTGGCGCTCACCCAATTCGGTAAAGGCGCTGACATTATCTTCCAGGCATCGGGCAAAGCCGGCATGGGCGTTATTCAAGCTGCCAGCGAAAAAGGCGAAGGTTTCTTTGCCATCGGCTGCGATCAAGACCAAGACGGAGAAGCCCCCGGCCGTGTCCTCACCAGCATGGTCAAGCACACTGATAACGCGGTTTACGACTGCATTAAACGCACGCAAGCAAAGAAGTTTCAGAGCGGCATATTGAGTTATGGGGTTAAAGAAGATGGTGTTGGCCTCAGCCCGATGACATACACCAAAAATAAAATCAATCCAACCATTCTGGCAAATCTTGCTCAACTTACAAAACTTATAGCTGACGGAACACTTGTGCCACCGGCAACTGATGATGGCTTGACCAAGTTTGTGCCGCCGGTATTAAGTAAAACGAAATAAGAAATTGAGAGTTTGTGGTTAATTCGTTATAGTCTGAGGAATATCCTCTTTTTATAAAGCACCCATAGCACCAGCCACCAGAAGACGATGTAACTGACAGTGTAAAGCCAACCGCCGCTAATCCGGCCTATGTTATTGACCCAAAAGTTCAATATCCACTGTGAAAGATCGATGGCTTTCCCTGGTGCAACGTTTATTTGATACGTCTTTAGGACAAGCACCTTCACTAAGATCGGCGCAACATAGGCCAAAATGGCATTCGAGCCTAGAATTACCAAAGGGGTTGCCAACAAGCGCTTTCCGCCAGCATCAATCAAGAGGTAGAAAAGGCCAAGAACCAAAGTCCCGGTGCCAGCTGCAAGCAGAATATAAGAAGGGGTCCAGAACGGCTTGTTAAACCCAAGACTAAAGCTCCAAAACACTCCAAGCGCCACCAAAACAAGCCCAATCACTAACATCCATGCGGTCTTCCACAACTTGCTCAATTCTTCTTTCCGAATCAAATCGCCAACTGCGGTGCCAATCAAAACTAGCGCGGCTGTTGGAATAACCGATGGAATACCTGATAGGTTTACGCTGCTGAGATAGGTTTTATTGAAATAGTGAATTAAATTATTATCTTCCGCGAAGGCTCCAACAGGGGCGCCTGGGAATTGCATGTATTTAATGGCCGCCCAATAACCAACCAAAAACAAACCTGCGATTAACAAACGACGCACTAGATGCAGATCATAAAGCAAAGCGGCAACCAGATATGCTAAACCAATGAGTTGCAGCACACCCCGCACCACTATTCCATTTCCCCCAATACTTGTTATTAGAATTCCCAGGAGAACCAGGGCGACTGCTCTTCTAATTATTCGAACATCGTACCGCCATGCCGGAAGCCCAGTTCGACGAAACGCGGCTGCTGAGAACGGAATCGCCAACCCCACGCAAAAAAGGAACCAGGGGAACACCAAATCAGCCAAATGCACCCCTTGGTTAAACTTGGCGTGCATGAGCTGCAAAGGGGTAGCTTTGTCCAATGCCATGTTATTGACCAAAAGCATTAACAGAATGGTCAAGCCGCGAAAAGCATCAAGCGAGACAAGGCGTGGGGATTCAGGCTCATCGATTGGTATATTCGTTAGCGCTGAGACATATGTCGTTGAAGTCCCTGTTGAAGATCTAAATAATGGAAATTCCCACCGTCTGCGTTCTTTATTATCAAAACTCATCTTATTCCCTCAGAAGGTTGCATCTACAAAAGCTTTAATATTCTCCGGAGGCGTACCTGGAGGGATGTCGCAACCACTGCTCATTATCCAACGACTCTTACTTACTTCATTCTTGAGCTTTCTAGTTTCCTGCTGAACTTTTTCAACATTCCCAAAGCGAAGCACGGATACCGGGTCTAGGTTACCTCTTAATACGATTCTTCCTTGCGCAAGTTCGATAGCCTCTTCTGCAGGGACTTGATAATCGATATCGAGGAAATCAGCGCCAGTTGCAATGACATCATCGATAATGCTCCTGGTATCGCCGCAGATATGAAGCCCAACCGCGCCCCACCCAGCCTGTTTTAGGCCTTCTGCCAGTTTTTTATGGCAACCATGAACCGTTCTACGGTAGAGGTTCGGTGAAATGAAATTGGGTGAACAAGTAGCTTCCCCAATTGCCAACCCGTGCGCCCCTGTTCCTAACAGCCACTTTCCTACTTGCAGCGATACATCGGTTGTAAATTCAAGTATTTCGCTCGCCATTTCCGGTTCTTCAATCAAATCAATTAGTATCTGCTCAACGCCTCGAAGTTGTGATGCCATCAGTAAGGGGCCTCTTATGGTTGCTATGACGAAAGCCTCTCGCCCAATCTCGCGCACTACCTTTTCGACTGTCTTAAAAAACATTGGCAAACGCCCACCGCAAGTCGGGTCGATTCGTTTCAGGCCATTTAACTTTGAGTATTCATCCAAAAGCCATTCCTTGAGGACAGGCATGCCAGCAGGAGATAAATCAACACGCGCCCCGAGCGCTTCCGCTTCCGTCACGACCCCTAAAGAAAGCTGCACCCCATCATAACCAAACTTTCGATAGCCCTTGATCATCGTATCGGCCATGGAGTCGGCTTTAAGGTAGAAGTCTTTGAACGGCACTTCAAAAATTGTCGCCAGCGCAGAGTGAACTTCGGCACAACCGGCTGCCGGTCAGGCGTCTTCTCTTCAAATACAGCTTTTACTCTTTCAAGTCCTGTCATATAAATCCCCCATACACATCAGGCCGACAACACGAGTTGGCCTTTCGTAAAACATAGCTGTCAGCATTCAGCCGTCAGCCCGAAATAAGTCCGCTTCAATGTGAAGGCCTCCGAAACCCCCACCCTTCCATTCCCCGCCTAACGAGGCATATTGGACAAAAACACAATAACTTTACTAGGGGCAAAAATCGCCATCACAGACTAAGTAATGTTGCCTCGCATTTCTTAAGGCTGTCTATTTTCCTCGTTGGCCACACTTATACCTGCGACACCGCGGTTATATCAATCGTTTTAACGATGATCCAAGTGAACCCCTTTTGGGTTTGATATTTACATACAAAAGCTCGAAGGGGGGACTACCTCGTTATTGATATGAAATTCTCGGATAATTGCGGTAAACAGACTGAGTTCATTACAATAACATGCGTCCGAAAGATCAACCTCTTCACGCGGCAGGTGATCTTAGCCGTCTTGATCCAGCCGCCGAGAGCGCTTACGCGTAGTCGTAGCGGACCGCGCGCTTCTCCAATGGCTCCGCGAAGTCGATGATACGCCCGAGGAGATCCTGCCGCACCGCCGCATGTCCTGGATCCTCCCATCGGTTCACGATCTCTCCAGGGTCATCCTGCAGGTCGTAAAGCTCTCCGAAGGATTGTCCATGGTAATAGGTTAGCTTGTACCGCTCCGTCACGACAGTCTTGAGGCGAAGGGTTCGGGGATCGTCGACGGTCTCCACAAAAACCTGCTCGTGCATCGATTCGCACTGACCCTGAACAAGGGGCTTCAGGTCGACTCCGTCCATGTCACCGGGTACATCGATGCCCGTGAGAGACAGCGCCGTGGGGGCAAGATCCGCCAAGCTCACAAGGGACTTCACGACCGTGCCGGCATGCGCATGATTGGGAAACTGCACGATGAGGGGAACACGGATCAGCTCCTCATAGTGGAACGGCCCCTTCATCCACAGCCCATGGTCGCCCAAAAGCTCGCCGTGGTCCGAGGTGAAGACCACGAGGGTCGTGCGATCAAGCCCCGTGCGCGCCAAGAGATCGAAGATACGCGACATTGCCCGATCCACTAGCTCCACCAGTCCCCAATAGTACGCACGGCCCCGCCGCGCATCGTCAGGGGGAACATCGCGGTAGTCGGCCCCTTCTCCCTGGCCCGCCATGAAGTACGTGCCGCGGTAAGGGCTCTGCTCTAGCTTTCCCTCGTGCGCAATCTGGAAGAAGGGCGGCTTGTCGTCCAACTCCCCTGGAGTGTAACGCGGGAGCGGCGCCGAGGAGGGATCAAGGGTTCGGGCGTGCTCGACGGGCAGGGCATGAGGCGAATGAGGATCTTCGAAGCCAACGCTCAGAAAAAACGGCTTATCGTCACTGCTGGCACGTTCCAAAAAGGCGCACACTCGGTCCGCAGTCCAAGTGCTCGAGTGCAGCTCCAGCGGGATATCCCAGTCATAAGCTTCGCCCTGAAAAGTTGACGAAGAGCGCTTGTGTATCGGGAATGCGTCATCGCAAGGGTGACCGAGCTTTTCGTCCAACCAGCTTCCGTAGTGCCCTGCCAGCCCGAAGGTGGTGTGCCCCAGGGCAATCTCCACCTCGTCGAAGCCGTAGTACGGTCCGCGAAAGGCGGGGAAACGCTTTCGCCAGTTATCTATGCACTCGACAGAGACGTCGTTATCTCCCGCCCACGCATTGAAGTGAGCCTTGCCGATGAGGTGCGTCCGGTACCCGAGTGACTTGAGCCGGTGGGAGAGGAACAACTCCTCAGGGGGAACATCCACGCCCACATTCCAGGCTCCGTGACGGCCCATGTACTTCCCCGTAAGGATACTCGCACGGCTTGGCGTGCACACGGGGTTGGTGCAGTACGCACGCTCGAATCGAACTCCCCGATGCGCCATGGCATCAAGGGCCGGAGTCTTGGCGAAGGGAGCGCCGTAGCAGCCGAGCGAATCCGTCCGCTGCTGGTCGGTCGTGATGAAAATAATGTTCGGTTGCACGTTTGCCTCCAACCCTGCTCTGCTCGTACCCATGACCTGCCCCCCCCATTCTTTGAGCTTGTTGTTAACCCCACTTAATAATCCCACAGGGATGATGGCCGCTAAAGACGGTGGCTTTTGACCCTAAGCACTGTGCGGTCGAAGCTCATCCCTCATACGACCTTTGAAACTCTTCGCTATAACCTAACACCTTCTCCGCTAAACTCCCATCAACTGCGCTTGCGAGAGGATGGTCTCGGCGATTTCCATCGTTTTGACGGCGTCAGAGAAGTTAGAGGCTGGCATCGGGCCGCCTTTGATGGCGTCGATAAACTCGCGGTTCTTAGGGCGGAAGCCGCACCAATCAAGATAATTGTCGCTACAGGCCGCTTCTTGAGTAGTCATGCGCTTGCCTTCGTAGTCGCCGTGGTCGTAAAGTACCCCATCATTCTCATGCTCGACGGTGGCATAACAACCGGTCGAATGCATTTCGCAGCCAAAGATACGTCGGCCGGTACGCCAGCTATTCATCAATACACCCGTTGCGCCTGTGTCGAACTGCATCAGCCCTGTGATATAGTTGATATTGGGCACTTCGATACGTTTACAGGTGCTTTCAATGTCCACCAACTCACCACCGCAGAGCCATCGAAGTGTATCGATAGCGTGAACGCAATCATCGTACATATGGTCCGGTGCGCTCAGATTGGCATCATCGCACCATTTGTAGAAGGTACAAACCGCATGATTGATCGGGCCGCCTCGCTTGATGACCTCTTCCTTCATCTTCACCGCAATAGGAGCGATACGGCGCTGGAAGCTGACCTGGGTAATGCAGTCATGCTTCTCCGCCGTATAAGCCAGCATCCTCGCCATGTGAGCTGAGATACCCATCGGCTTCTCGATATACAAGTTGAACCCTTTGACGAGACAGTTTAGCCACACCTCAAACATGATATTCGGCTGGCCGATGGCATACACCGCGTCGGGAGCAACCTCTTCTAGCATCTTCTTATAATGCAAATCGTCGCCGACATATACCTTCGGAACGTTGTACTTCTCTGCCGCTTCTCGTGCGAGCTTTTCTTTAAGTTCGCAGACTGCTACAATCTCGACATCTTCAAACGAAGCAAGCGACGGCCAGTGAGCAGTATTCCCCTGCCCGCCAGCGCCGACCATTGCCACTCGAACTTTCCCAGGACTAGTCTTCTTAGCCATAAATCTCTCCTCATTTTCACCTGTCGATTGAGTTCACTTCGAATGTAAGGGCTGAGCTTG
>JBAXQP010000085.1 GCA_037131655.1 bacterium
GGATGGTATTGGTTTGTTCGGCAACGGCTCAGTATGCCGGACAAGTGGCTCAAGCGGCGCTGAAGGCGGGCTGTGATTATATGGATATTATCTATTCCCCAAAACGCCTGATGGAGCTTCAAGCCCTCGAACCTAAGATTAAGGAAGCCAGTCGATGCTTTATTACCGAAGCCGGCATACACCCCGGAGCGCCAGCAACGCTTATTCGCTATGCCGCTGCAAAATTCACGAATCTACGCAAAGTCATGATTGCGATGGTTATCAGCACAAAGCACCTCGGTTCAGTAAGCTCAACAACTGAGCTGCTGAAAGATATGAACGATTATCAGGGCTACCTCTATAAAGAAGGTAAGTGGCAAAAGGCTGGCTATAAACAGTCAAAAACGGTTGATTTTGGTGTCTTCGGTAAGCGGATGTGCATCCCGGGAGAATCCGCAGAGATTAAGAGACTGCCTCAGGAGCTTGGCCTAACAGAAGTTGGAATCTATCTTGCAGGGTTTAACTGGTTTGTGGATTACCTCGTTTTCCCTTTGGGCATGATTTTGGGGAAAATTAATAAGGGGTTAGGAACTCGGATGAGCGCAAAAATGCTCTTATGGGGCTGTCGAACCTTTGCCAAGCCCCCCTATGGCATCGGCATTAAGTTGGAAGCCGAGAGTGCTGAAGGTCAAACCCTCAACCTGCTTGCCTCCCATGAAGATGGCTATGAGGCAACCGCTATCGCCACTGTCGCGTGTCTCCTTCAATATCTCGATGGATCTGCCAACAAACCTGGGCTTTGGATGATGGGGCATCTAATCGATCCAATCCGCGCTAAAGATGACATGGCTAAAATGGGAATGCGCTTTGAGGAAATTTAGAATAAAAACCTTTTTTTGTGTTTCAGCCGATAAAGTGGCAAAATTCCGTGTGCTCAGTGGTATTCTTAGTGTGCGTTGGCGGGAGTGTGTACCTTTCCTTGCCGCTTTCGTATAAAAGTTTTTCTTAGGAGTTGAACCTAATGCCTTACGTAATTTGCGAACCTTGTATCAATGTCAAAGATAAAGCCTGCGTCGCCGTCTGCCCCGTAGATTGTATCTACGAGGACGATAAGATGCTCTATATCAATCCAGATGAGTGCATCGATTGCGGTCTTTGTGAGCCTGAATGCCCCGTAACGGCGATTTTCGTCGACACGGATGTGCCCGCCGAATGGCGTGCATTTATTCAGGAAAACGCTGAGAAAGGACGCGCCCTAGCCGCCGCCAAGTAGGCCGCCTAAGGCATTCCTATTATCTCGAATTGTATATTCTAAATAATCCCCTTTTCAATTGAGAAGGGGGTTTATTATTTGCAAAGGGTATTCTTACTGAAGTTGTTGGGTGATAGGGGCATGGCTTGTTCTGCCCCTACATCCGAAAAGAGGGTCGCTTCGGCAGCGGCGCTTTTCTCTGCTGCTGAAGTATTGTGATATTCCGTAATACGTAATATGCATTACGTACGAATCGAGGTTGGAACTTATGGGTAATCGAGTTTATGTGTTTGATACGACACTTCGGGATGGCGAGCAAAGCCCGGGGGTGACGCTAAATGTTCATGAGAAATTGGAAATCGGGCGGCAGCTTATTAAGCTGGGGGTTGATATTATCGAAGCCGGTTTTCCTGTAAGCTCCCCAGGAGATTTTAATTCCTGCCAAGCATTGGCGCGTGAACTTAAAGGCGTAGGAATCTGCGGACTTTCCCGTGCAAATTCAAAAGATATCGATGTGGCCGCTGAAGCGATTAAGGATGCGGAAGCGCCGCGAATTCATACAGGGCTTGGAGTATCTGATTTCCACTTGAAACATAAACTCCGCATGACCCCTGATGAAGCGTTGGAAACAGGGGTTGCCGCCGTTAAGCATGCGCGCAAATATGTTTCCGATATCGAATATTATCTCGAAGATTCCGGTCGCGCAGATCCCGAATATGTTTATCGAGTAATAGAAGCCGTCATCAAGGCGGGCGCTACGGTAATCAATATTCCTGACACAACCGGTTACAGTCTTCCGAAGGAATATGGCGAACTCATCGCCGGCATCTTTGCTAACGTGCCGAATGTGGACAAAGCCATCATTAGTGTCCATTGCCATAACGATTTAGGGATGGCAACCGCTAATTGTCTATCGGGAGTACATAATGGCGCTCGTCAAGTGGAAGTGACCGTAAATGGGATTGGCGAACGCGCCGGCAACACTAGCTTGGAAGAAGTGGTCATGGCGTTGCGGACCCGCAGGGATTCTTTCACCTGTGATACCCACATTAAGACTGAAGAAATCATCCGTTCTAGCCGCCTCGTCAGCCACCTTTCTGGAATGGTCGTCCAGCCTAACAAGGCAATTGTAGGTTCAAATGCCTTTGCTCATTCCTCCGGTATTCATCAAGATGGCATGCTGAAAGAACGTTCGACCTATGAGATAATGGACCCCCGATCGGTTGGGTTGGTAGAAACTAAAATGGTACTCACCGCTCGAAGCGGCCGCCATGGGGTTCGCCATTCATTTGCCCAGCTTGGCTATACCTTTACGAAAGAAGAGTTCGAAGAGGTCTACCACAAGTACCTCGAAATTGCTGATCGAAAGAAACAGGTCTACGAGCAAGACTTAGAAGCCATCGCCACCGACCAAGGGCTTTCAGTAATAAAGGCATATGAATTGGTGTTAATCAATGTTACTTCCGGTCAACCGACTGTTCCGGTTGCGGCCATTCAACTCAAGAAGGCAGACGGCACGCTTGTTACCGAGACCGCAACAGGAATTGGTTCAGTGGATGCGACTTACACGGCAATCAATAAAATTTCCGGCCTCAATATTGAATTGCTTGAGTATGGGCTGAACTCGGTCACAGCAGGCATTGATGCTGTAGCAGAGGTGAATGTTCGCGTTCGTTATGGCAAAGATATCTTTAGTGGACACGGCATCCATACTGATATTGTCGTTGCGAGCGCTTATGCGTATTTGAGCGTTCTAAACAGGGTTTGTATGCAAACATCAGGATTACAAGTGAAGTTGGAATCACCCTAAAAGGCCATTTAATTCTTGAGATGAAATTTTTCAATAATTTATTGACCAAATTAGAATTTTGAACCTAATAGGGCCTTCGTTTGGTAGTCATTCTGGGGATGTTTCGGGTATGCTAGCTTTGGCTTTGCTAAACTACAAAAGGTCTAGCCTAAAGCCAAATGGTGAAAGGTGAGTAACAAAATTAAAATTATAACTTTTGCCGCTTTGTGCCTTATCGGTACCGGAGTGGCTTTTGTATGTCTTTCCCCGGCAGGCTCATTTATCAGCCGAGCTACGGGTTATGATAAGAGTATTGTCGCAACTTTGGCTTTAATTCCACTTGATGACCGACCAGCGAGCACTCAATTTGTGCAGATGATAGGTGGTATCGCTGATTGCCGTATGCTCTTGCCGCCTGCTGATGCGCTCGGTCATTTCACAAAACCAGCGGATGCTTCCAAGATACATAATTGGCTGATGAATACGGATTTCAGTCATGTTGATGGGCTGATCGTCTCTGCTGATATGCTGGCTTATGGCGGACTCATTGCTTCACGAGTACCAACAACTTCCGTCGAATGGGCAAAGCATCGCTTGGATGTGCTTCGTGATATCCGTAAGAAGTATCCCGATCTTCCAATCTATCTTTTCAGCAGCGTTATGAGAGTTGCTCCAACCTCAGAAAAACGAACACGAGCCTTTCGAGACGATCTATCGTATTACGTTCAGTATATTGAAAGAGCACGGGAGACTCAAGATCCTAAATTTATCGCCAAAGCGGAAGCCTTAAGAAAAAGACTCACCCCAGAAACTATTAATAGCTATTTCCGGACTCGCAGCCGCAACCTTGAAGTGAACCAATACACTGTCCAATTGGCAAAGGAAGGAATTATTGATTATCTTCTCCTATGTCAAGACGACGCACAGCCATATGGGCCTCATCATCAAGACCAACGGCTCGTGTTAGAGAAGTTCAAAAAGGCTAATATTGAAAATAAAGCTTTGCTGATGGAAGGAATCGACGAAGCTGCTAATGTACTAACTTCGAGAGCAATCCTCGCTAAATTGGGCATCACTCCCAAGATAGCGGTGTTTTACACTTCAGAGGCCGGTAGAAACTTGCCGGGACCTTTTGAAAATCGACCAGTTGCTAAAACTGTTGAATATCACGCAATAGCTGCAGGAGCACAGATTGTCTCGAATTCGAGCGATGCTGACTATTGCCTTTATGTCAACACCCCGATGCGTACTGAGGCAGAGTTCAAAAAGTTCACGGAAAACCTCATTAAAGATGTGCGATCCGGCAAAGAGGTAGCTATCGCCGACTTGAATTTCTCACAGTATTCCGGTGGCGGTGATACAAAGCTCATCAAGTCGCTGATGAACAGCAATGTCGGTCATCGTGTGATTGCTTATGCAGGATGGAATACTCCCGGCAACACTTTGGGAACGACTATTCCTCAGGCTAATCTCTACCTGATGGCAAAGCGAGTTCTTTTTGATGATACCGATCGAATGGGGCGCTGCGAAAAGGCTCAACGAGAATTTCTGATGCACCGATATGTATCGGATTATGGCTACCACACTATCGTTCGACCAAAAGTTTACAATTATATTAGTACCGTTCTTCATCAACCGGTTGATGAGATGGACCCTGCCTGTTTGCCTCAGGCAAATGCCTACGTTCAGGAACAGATGAACGGGATTATCCGCACTTTTAGCGAGACCATGTTTCGAGGCCGCCGCTTCGAATTACATTCAGGGAACCAAGACTATACATTCACCATACAGTCAATCGACTGGCAAGTCGAACTTCCCTGGCCTCGTGCTTATGAAGTGCATGTCGATCTTAACTTCAACACCAACGTTCGTGCCAATAATCAACCAAAGGGCGCTCAATCAAACGCAAGCGCTCGGCTTTAAATAGAGTTTCAGTAAATCAAAAGGCGCCATCATTGGCGCCTTTGTTGTTTTTGCATATCTTCCGAATTTCCTTCATCACCACGCCCTCTTCTCCCTCAAATAAGAGAAGGAAGAAACTCCTCCCTGAACCCAAACTCGATGCTTCGGTATCGGCGCTTCGCTCTGATGCCGAAGCTTTCTCTTCTCTTTGAATGTAGGGGCAGGGCTTGCCCTGCCCTCCGGAGGGCAAAAACAGCTTATGGAGGAGATTGCCTTTCGCCTATGTAACTTCGTTCCCTTAACTTATCGTGGCAACAGAGACTCGGTCGTGTTGGTGTTCTAGTTGGGCTTTTAGGGGTTGGTGTTCCGGGGTGGAGAGGGTGCGGTCTTGGTTTACTATTTCGAAGGCCTCTTTTCGGGCTTCTTCCAGGAGACGATGGTCTTTGATTAAATCGGCAACTTTGAAAGCAGGGATACCGCTTTGCTTGGTTCCGTAGACTTCCCCAGGTCCGCGTATCAAGAGATCTTCTTCGGCGATTTCGAAGCCGTTTGTGGTCTTAACCATCGTCGTCATACGATGGACTGCGCCATCATTTCGAGGGTCGGCTACCAAAATGCAATATGACTGCTGATCACTGCGGCCGACACGTCCTCGAAGCTGATGAAGCTGGGCTAAGCCAAAGCGGTGGGCGTCCTCTATCACCATCGCCGTGGCGTTCGCAACATCCACCCCCACTTCGATAACGGTCGTCGCTACAAGTATATCGACATCCCCTGCGCGGAATCGGTCCATCACATCATTTCGCTCATCTGCTTTAAGCGAACCGTGGAGCAAGCCTATTCGCAAGTCGGGGAATATGTCCTTCTGAAGATGCTCGGCCATTTCTTGCGCCGCTTTGGCTTGAAGCTTTTCGGATTCGGTGATTAAGGGACAAACTAGATAGACCTGCCTGCCTTCCTCCACAATTGTGCGAATTCCCAAATAGACTGAGGAGCGGTCTTCCGGCTTCTTCCATTTCGTTTTGATGGGTTTTCGCCCCACAGGTAGTTCATCGATAATCGACACATCAAGGTCGCCATAAAGCGTCATCGCAAGGGTTCGAGGGATAGGCGTAGCGGTCATAACGAGCACATCCGGGTTGATCCCTTTTTGCATCAGAGAAGCTCTTTGCATCACACCGAATCGATGTTGCTCATCGATCACGACCAACCCGAGCTTTTTGAATTCGACATTCTCTTGAATAAGCGCTTGAGTTCCGACGACTACCCAAGATTCGCCATCAGCAATTCGCTTTTTTACAGCGACTTTCTGCTTAGCGGTCATGCGGCCGATTAATAACTCAGGTTGGATAGATAACCGTTCAAGCACGCTTGAAATAGCTCGATAATGCTGTTCGGCAAGCAGTTCGGTCGGGACCATAAGTGCCGCCTGATAGCCGCTGTAAACGGCCGCCGCGATTGCGCTTGCCGCAACAATTGTCTTCCCCGATCCGACATCCCCCTGAAGAAGACGACTCATCGGATTAGGCTTGCGCATATCGGCGATAATTTCCTGAATAACCCGCACCTGAGCGTTGGTCAGGGTAAAGGGGAGGTGTTCTTGAACTCGATTAACAAGGTCATCATTAATATCGAACGCAATCCCAGGCTGGATTTCCACATCCGCCCGTTTCATTGCAAGGCTGAGTTGGAGAAGTAAAAACTCTTCAAAAATCAGCCTTTGGCGAGCGATTTCGATGTTTTCAATACGATCGGGGTAATGAACCTGACGCAAGCATTTCTTAAGCGGACCGAGGCGATATTTTCGCCGCAATTCTTCCGGGAGGCAATCACTAAACAAGCCCAAATAAGCCTCCAGCGCACCCCACATGATCTGGCGTACGACCTTCTGAGATAGACCTTCGGTTAGAGGGTAGATCGGCACAATTCGGTTTGCGCTTAATGCATCCCCGTCTTTTTCAAGCTCTTCCCATTCAGGGCTGACAATCTGTAGCCCCCATCCTGATTCCTGTGGAACGCCATAGACGATGAATTCTTTCTCTTTATGAAGGAGACGTGCCTTCATCCATCGCTGATTGAACCAAACAAGTTCGATAATCCCGGTGCCATCGTCGAGATGGGCTTTGACAATATCCATTCTCGATTTAGTTGGCGCCATATCGACTGCGACGATACGGCCCTTTAGGGTGACAGGGATTCCAGGTTGGAGCTTGGAAATGTTTTCGAAATGGGTTCGGTCTTCGTAACGTCTTGGGAGGTGATAAAGAAGGTCGGCAAGGTTATTGACGCCGAGTTTAGCGAATGTCTCCGCACGACGCGGGCCGACACCTTTAACGTATTGGATTTCAATTTCGTCGGGACTTTGCCGCATCTCTTGGGTATTTTCCCTCTTGCTTTGGATGTCAAGTTAATATTGCTTGCTGTAAGTTCAATTATAAGCTTTGCGTCCCAGGGGTGTCAAGCAATTCCTCAAGCCAGTATTCCTTCTGTCGGTAACATTACTATCGTTATTTTACTGAAGGTAATCATTCTATCAGCATTCGTGCCTATTTATTATTTCTTAAGTATTTATAACTAAATCTCTTGAAGATTATCATGGTACAACTCTTTCAGTTACGAAGAATTTTAAACAGAATGAGGAGGAGCGATGAGTTGAGTGCGGTGACTGCTGAAACGATTGCGATGGCAATTCTGATTTCCGCAGGAATTTGCATGATTATAAATGACCCGTTCACAGACATTTTGTAGTGCCATGACCTCCATGAGAAAGGCCCCGGGCAATCGTCCGGGGCCTGAGCTTTTTTCTCAAGATTTCGCCCCCGCTGTTGCCGACTTTCAAAGCATAGAGGATCGCATATTGAGCGGAAAGCCCTGTTTTATAAGATCGCTAAACTAAGTCATAATAAATATGTAATCATCGTTGGCAGTGAAGTTCAGAATGGATTTAAATTCAGCAGCTTTGAAGCAGCTAAAAGATGGCTTGATAATCCAACTGAAAGGACAATTCAGAATCTGGACAAAGTATTAAAGGCGGTTGAAGAACTCCTGAAAAAAGGGGGGAAATGCGGTGGATAATCACATATGGATGAACTAAGGAAGAGTAGACTTTTATCAATCGAAGGCTTGTTTTCAGCGATTGAGAAGCGTTTATTATTCATTGAGAGTCTGGATACTTTGGTATATAAACGTAGGCGGCATGGAGGGCTGACGGAATTACTTATCAACATTCAAGATGTTTCGTACTTAATTCATTTAGGCGAGCAATTTAATTATAAAATGAATAAGGAGATCGAGAGTCTTGAAGTACTGCACATTTCTGCGATTAAAAGTGTTGAGTTAAATTTTGCAAGAGTCAAAGAGCTACTTCAAAATGAATTTAGAGATGCTGTAGAATATTACTTCCCTGCAACATGGGTTAGTGCGATCAAGGCTGGATTAACAGGAGAATTCTGGTATGCATTAAATAATCGAGATTATATCCAGGCCCATATGAATGCACCAGAGTTACTTCATCCGAAGCTCATGCCTGATTCTGAATTAGTAAAACTAGTTCACAAGAGTGATGTTATATTACGACGCAAAGGTTTTGAACTATGGAAAGTCGAACCAGCAACCACCGCTCCTCCAGAAGACAGAGAGTGGTATCACCCTCGTACGCATTGGTGGTGGTGGCTTGATCAAAAAGAATAGTATAGTTAATCCAAATTATTCAAATTTGTTGCTCTCGGATGGAAAAAAGAGTGGCAGCATCACATCGCAGAACTGATTCTCAAAGAGGAGAAGCTGTTGTCATTGTAGTATCTAGTAGAGCGAGTGAGGTTTCGCTACTTCACTAACTTTGTGAAATTTACCGCGACAGGAGTCAATCATGAACCAACAGGCAATTTCGCTTCATCCGGCCAATCCCCACTATGTTCTGTTCAGGGGAAAGCCAACGGTGTTGATTACCTCTGGCGAACACTACGCTGCCGTGCTAAATCCGGACTTCAACTACCGCCTGTATCTCGATACGCTGCACAACGAGCGCTTCAACCACACGCGCCTGTTCGTGGGCGTCTATCGTGAACGACCTGATGAATGGTGGCCTGGAAATCCTTTAGGACCCGATCCCCGCCGGTTTCTTTGCCCCTTCGGACGGTGCCAGGTCACTGGAGCTGCCGATGGCGGCAACAAGTTTGACTTGAACACTTGGGACGATGTGTTCTTCACCCGGCTGCAGGATTTCTGTCAATTGGCGGACGAGCGCGGGATTGTGATCGAAATCAATTTGTTCTGCCCGCACTACTCCACCATCGACTCGGGTGCGTTCTGGAAGATTTCGCCCTTCCACCCGGACAACAACGTCAATATTATGGGAGAAATCTTGCCGACCGAAATTTTCACGTTGAAATATGTGATGTTACAGCAGTACCAGGACATCATGGTCAGGAAGATTATCCAAACGTTAAACGGCCACGACAATTTGTATTACGAGATATGCAATGAACCCTATTGGGATGGTC
>JBAXQP010000086.1 GCA_037131655.1 bacterium
TATCGCCTGCCTGCTGAAGAACATGGAGAATGGCATCAGGGTATTTCTCGCGAATTTTCACTAGCTCTAATCGCATATCATCCTTCATCGGAGCTGCCATATTGTTACCCCTCTCCTTCAGACTTAGATGCACTGCCCGTCAAAGCATTCGGCTCATTCACTTCTGCTGGGCCGGTCATATCTTCCCATGTAAAAGCTCGTTTTCGAATTAAATAGACATAACCAAGCGCCAATAACGCCAAAAACACAGCTACTTCACAAAAAGTAAAAACCTTGAAATTTTGCCACAAACGCATATCCGTCTGCCCTGTAGCAGGATTAATGAACAGGTTCTTATTATTGAAAACAGCGTACCAGGGGTAGAGAAAAATCGATTCGATATCGAAGATGATAAACAGCATTGCGATGAGATAAAACTTAACGGGGAACCGTTCTCGCGCATTACCCTCGGGCGTCATGCCGCATTCATAGGGCGCGAGTTTATAAGGAGTTGGGCGTCTCGGTCCCAATAGCCAGGAACCGACAACCATGACTGCAGCTATAGCTACTCCAATGCCCAGCAGAATAACTATCGCTAAATAACTAGTATCAGTCATGCCCTCCATCCTTATCAGGAATTTTGCTTTGTAGCAGTTTATCACAAGGTGACAGTAAGAAGCAACTTTAGTCCGAGTAATTGACTGCTCGAAACAACCTCTTCAATAACTCATACGCAGTATAATAGCAAACCCCCTCATCTTTTAATTCTACATTTGTTATTTGTCATATATCTAAGCAGGAGGTGGGATGAATCTCATAATATTAAACCTGTTTGTAATATTAAAGACTTCTTTTCAAATTGCCCATTAGCTTATAACGGTTGACCCTTTGTTTATAAAAGGCTATAATAATACTTACTGAAAAGTAAGGAGCTATGTATGCCACCTAACATTGTATTTATCGTCGGAGAACCTGAATATAATTCACACATCTCGATGCCGCCAGTAGCTGAAGAACTGCAGAAGAAATTCGGTTACGAGACAAAGGTCATCACGTCAAGCATTATCCCTGATGAGCCGGACTTCTTACTGAGTGAGTTTCCCGGACTAGAGGCGCTCGCTGACGCAGATCTCGCAGTATTTTTCACTCGCTTTCGTAATATTTCGGTAGAACAATTTGAGATTATTAAATCTTATCTTGAATCCGGCAGGCCGGTAGTCGGCTTGCGCGCTGCAAACCATGCATTCAAATTCCCCGATGACTCACCCCTTCAAAGCTGGAACGAAGGCTTTGGCAGAAGCATATTCGGTACCCCGTGGCGAATGCACTATGGTCATGAATCAAGCACCGATGTTCGAGTTATCCCCGAAATGGCCAATCATCAGATTTTAGAAGGCGTGGAAAATAGTTTTCACGTACGTTCCCCGCTATACTACGTTATGCCCCTGCCTGGCGCATGTAAAACGCTTTTAGAGGGCACATCCATCGGCCCCAGTGATTTTGAAGAACGAGTGGATAATCCTGTCGCCTGGACGAATGTTTCCAATGAGGCGCGTGTTTTCTACACTTCAATGGGTCACCCTGAAGATTTCGAGAACAATTCCTTCAAAACCCTCCTTTTCAACGGCATCCAATGGGCGCTGGGAAAATAAAAGCTTAAATATAATAACCCCTCTTTCTTCAAGCGAAAGAGGGGTTATTATATTTTGCCTTATCACTTTAAACTAATCAGCTTACGTTAAAAACACAGCCACCGATTGGCGGAGCATATCCCAGTAGTTGGGTTCATGGTGGGTTTCTAGGATAATTGAGAGGGCACGAGTAGTTTCGGGGTTGAACTGTGTTCCACTGCCTTTCCGAACCATTTCCAGGGCCATATCATGTCCATAGGCAGTCTTCCAGAAGGAGTATTGAGTCACGGCGGCGATAACAGCCGCTTCTTTAGGCAAACGAGCGCTCTTGGCTCTGGGAAGTATGCCATCACCGTTCCAGAAATCATGATGATATCTGACAATCGGCGCTAACTCGCGGAGATACACAATGTTTTCGAGCATCGCTGCTCCGGCTTCGGCATGACGAATAAAAGTAAAACGCTCTGCTTCGGTTAATTGTTCGAGATTGTTAATAATGCGATAAGGCACTGCCGCCAGGCCAATGTCTCGCAGATAAGCTGCGAATTCAAGTCGGCGCATCTCCCTTCCCGAAAACCGCATCTGCTGACCAACTCCAAGAGATAGAAGAACCACTTGTTGCGTCGTGCCATAAAGGCCGTTGGAGCGAGCATCGATTGCGCGAGCAAAAGCAGCCAAACCTTGTTTGTAAATCGCCCGCATCTCACGAGGAAGAACCACCCAAGCATGATAGCAAAGCGCTATCACCACCGGAAGTCCCACTATCAACACAACCAACGTCAGGGCGTTCATACGTTCATCCCCTCAACGACTTCAGTAAAGGCGGCTACCACCTTCGGATCAAACTGGCTGCCGGCATTATTTCGTAGTTCTTGAATCGCTTCAGGCAAGGTTCTCGGCATGCGATAAGGACGTTTTTCGCCAATCTCACTGTCAACCACCATCGCATCAAAAGCATCAACAACGGCGATAATCTTAGATTGGATGGGAATCTGATCGTCCCTTAAACCATGCGGGTAGCCTTTACCGTCTGGGCGCTCATGATGGGAACCGACCCAATCGGAAAGTGACTCGAAAAGAGTTATTTCGCTCAAAATCTGTGCGCCTGTTTCAGGGTGTTTATGGATGACTTTCCATTCATCTTCATTTAGCTTGCCTGGCTTATCGAGTATTTCCTCACTGACAGCGATTTTCCCAATATCATGAAGCATCGCTGCATCAGACACCAGTTCTGCATCTTCCTCGCTTAATCCCAAACAAGAAGCAGTCTTTGCTCCCCAAACAGATACGCGATAAAGATGGCCGCTAGTGTAGGGATGTGCATGTTGGATCATCAAGCCAAGTGCGCGAACAGTTTCTCGATAGGTATTCATCTGCCTATGCCGCAATCGCAGGTAGTTACGAGCAGCAAGGACAGGGACGAAGACAGCAACCATCGACCAGCCATGCGTCAAGTTATAGGGTGCGATCACAATCAGCGCTATCAAGCCGTGAATCACATATTTAGGGCCAACCATCCGCCATTGGGTACTCAACCAATAAAACATCGAACGCCCTTCGATACGTGATTTCATCCAGGCAACAGCAGAGCTATTGATTGCCATATATAAGCCGACGCTGAGGATGGATGCCCATAACATTCCTGTTGAGAGATAGCTTGCGCGTGAATAAGGAATGAGGGAAATAAGAATTCCTGCGCCAATTGCGCTAATCATTGCCTGGCTGGCATTGAAGCTTATCCACAGCCAACGGTGAATATCTTTACGTCTGCGCAGAGCCATATACCCGGCAAACATCGTAACAAACCCATCGATTAAACCACCAGCAAGAGCGCCATGGACGACGATGGCCGCACAGATGACCGGCATGGTAGCTGTGACGTGAATTCCTGTATTGCCCAATTGGACAGGCAGCAACTCAGCAGCCAACGCGAGAACAAGCAGGCCAATAATAGCCTGCCATTCGCGGACTTCGATCGGCGAATTAAACCAGCCAACTACTAAGAGCGCTAAACATACCGTCAGCGTCAGCAAAAGCGCTGACACCGGCACTCCATCTAATCTATTATTTCGAAGCACCTGTCCACCCCTTAAAACCTCAACGAGGTTTGGTCGAGCGGATATAAGTTTTATTTTCGCTTCAACGCTACTAGGTTCCTAGGCGGTGAAGCATGATACGCCATAATGGCCGAACTTTAATCCCAAAAACTCTCGCCCTCGGTTTCCGTTGATCGGATGCAAATAAAGTTATCTTCCCCCCGAACCCGGTGGAAGGGGATAGAGTATAAATTTGGCGCCGCTCGTTGAAAAGAGTGCGGTCACCATACATAACGCTTGAATCCAGCGTTTCAATACGGCACCTCCCTATTAGGAGCAAATTTCGCCGCTTCGCTCGTTGGCATATACCCAACATTTAGGTTTCCAAGGAAATATGACACGAAAGGAGAAGCTTGCTATCCCGAAATTTCTTCTTCGGAAGTTTCGACGGGCATAAGTACAACAGCAAATGCGGGGAATGCCTGTACTCGCCGATTGACTGCATCCAAGGTAGCAAGAACTGTCGCTTTAAAGGGGTCCTGACGCACAAGCGCCGACCCGATTAGCTGATCTTCTCTCGATTCAATGAGCATATTCACTACTACAATAACATAAGGTTTCCCAGCTACAATTAGCGCTGAGTTCACCTCTTCTATCGCAAACTGCCAAGTCCATCCATTAAAGACGAAGCGAACCATATCCCGTTAATTCATCGACCTGAACAATACTGATCTTCTTATGGTCGATTGTCGCTTCTCTCCCCTCAATTCTAGAGGTGAATTCAGTGTAACACATAGCTGGTATAAATGCAAGAAAATAATACGGTCAGAAGTAGGAATTAGCTTCCAGTTTTTAGTACGAACGTCCCTTGCGCCGATGCTTTCTTAATCTTTCTCTATCTCGATCTCGAAAAGGAATCCGTCTAACCCTGGGTAGGCCTCAGGGCCGTTTAGAAGGGCGGATATGCTTACCAACAGCTTTTAGAGGAGATTGCTTCGGCTCAATCAGCCTCGCAATGACACTAATGTGGTATGCCTATCACCTATCTCCCCCGTGTATACTTATTACCGCGCTAATAAGGGAGGCAGTTATGTTAACTCGAAAAGAATTTGAAACAGCCCAAGTGAGGGCGCTTGAATATATGAAGAAAGCCGGAGTGGCGCTCACTGACGAAGAGACGAAGCGGATTGAGGTGGCGGATTTTGGATTAAGTGAGTTGAACTCTTCAGGGCTTGAGTTAGCTGTTTTGATAAACAATGACCGGTATTGCGTGAAGCAACTCGCGCTCTTTCCGCGACAAACTTGTCCGGAACATGTCCACCCGCCGATTAATGGCGAGATAGGGAAGCAGGAGACTCTTCGATGCGTTTGGGGTGAAATCTTTCTTTGCGTTGAGGGTGAATCAACCCCTAACCCAAAAGCCCAGCCCCCTGCTTCACGCAAGTCCACTTACACTTCCTGGAATGAGATTGTGCTTAAACCAGGACAGCAGCATACCGTTGTTCCGGGCACCCTCCACTGGTTCCAAGGCGGAGACCAGGGTGCAGTTGCCATCGTTTTTTCCAGCACCAGCCGTGATGAATCGGATGTCTTTACCGATCCTGATATCAAGCGCGCAACGATTATCGAAGATTAGTTCTTTTTCATCTTTTGCACAATCACTTTAAGGGCGGTAGAGACTGCTTCAACGCCCTCTTTCCCATCATTAGTTGCCATAAGCGTCACAAACACACGTTCGTTCGACCAATAAGTCATCGTAGCGCCATTTGACGACATAGTGAAACCTTCACCAACCCCCTTGGTCTTAGTCAGCTTTTCATTCTTGAACATCTTTTTCCAATAAGCCACAAACGCCTTCGACGCCTTCTGACTCTTCATAAAATGAGTGGTTAAAGTCAGATAGACATTGTCCTTGTGGTAAATCTTCTGAGCGGCTTCCTGTACTCCGTTATCGATGTAGAGCATATAGCCGCCATCATAAATCTCTGTGAGGCTCTCACCCTTACCAAAACGGAAAGAACCTGCAACTTCTTTCCACCCTTTAAGCTCCTTGGCGCTGGGGAGAAGCTTTGCGCTCGGGCTTGTCATTCCAGCAGGAACTTGTTGACCCACAGAAATGATCGCCATCAATAAACAACCAATGAAAGCTAAAACGCGCATATTCATCTCCTCTACGCTAAATCTTAAAGTTTTCGACAACTCGAATCTTGGATGGGGCATTTGTTCCCAAGCCAAGCTTAGCGGCCGTTTCTAAATAACCAACCGGTCTACCCGCTTCCGCTAAAGTTGGAAGCTTAATCTCTTTGCGCCTGTCCTCGATGATCTGCCATCCGGAGTGATCTAACGCTACCGGATCAGTGCCGACGAGAATACCGTTATAATCCCACAGGAAGCCAGGATTAAGACCAGGGCCGCCATTAGCAAGCGGACGAATTGCGTCGCAGACAATAAGACGCGTCTTGCTGCGTATAACCGGAACAGAATAGAGGTCGGCGAGGAAGGGGTTGCAGTTATTACCATGCTGCGCTCCCGCATTATTTATCGAGCCATAATGATTCTTAAAGCTAAGAGTAACTCCTGCAATGCCATGATCCTTAAGAATAGGCACATTCACAAGGGCGGTAATACGTTCGGTTAGAATTTTGCTCAAGCGGCCTTTAAATGAGCCTTGTTGAGTTTCGGCTGTATCATAATCGGAGTTAGTCCCAAAGTATTTCACCCCTGGTTTATCTCGATTAATCTCATAGCCATTTTTTGCCAAATCACCATCACTACGATCCCAAACGATAATGTTATCCGGCTTCACTCCCGCCAGCTTCAATCCTGCAATAACTGCATTAACTACTTCAGCATGGGTTGATGCTCCGGGGCCGAAAAGGCAGTTAATTTTGATGCCGACTACATCTTTCGGTGTAAAATAAGTACTCCAAGCGGCGGTATCAGTACGGGTATTGCTCATTTTGCGAACGCCCTCAAAAACCATCGCTTGAATAATTTCCGCGTTGAACTTATGTGCCGCATCCTGCGCATTTTTATTGCGGACGTTGATAACCGTTGAAGAGTACTTATTCTCTTTCGCAAAAACCGGAGCCAGCTTTCCACCGACTAATAGCCCTGCTCCTGCTGCGGTAATTCCTTTTAAAAAAGTTCTTCTAGATTGTTTTCCTTCCATTTTGTGCTCCCTTTTAATGCGATAGTTGTTGCTCTTTCTAATGCGACGGACGGCTGGGTCATAGCGTAATCAGCCGTTTCCTGTAGATTCATGAGGCCCCAAGCGCCAGTCAGACCCCATTCTCGCCATTCTTTCTCAGTCAAATCAACTTGTCCACAAATCGCGATAGTTGGGGTTCCGTGAGCTAGTTTCAAAACCCCCGCAATCGTCTTTCCACAAAGTGATTGCTTATCCAGCTTACCCTCGCCGGTGATTATAATATCCGATCCGTCAACAGCGTTCTCAAATCCTGCCGCATTCATCACTACATCAATTCCAGGTTTGATTTTACCTTTGAGAAATGCCAATAGCGCACTCCCCATCCCGCCCGCCGATCCAGCGCCAGGAGTTTCAGCCACGTTCCACCCAAAGGTTTCCTTAAGCACATGAGCGTAATTGCGCATGGCAAGTTCCAATTCATTAAGTACTTCCGGCGTGCCGCCCTTTTGGGGGCCAAACACATAAGTCGCTCCCTCTTGCCCACACAAAGGGCTATCAACATCAGTGGCAATAGTTATTGACATGCCTTTGGTATCGATGAAGTTTGACAAGTCAATTCGTTTAAGGCGAGCCAGTGACGCGGCAGTTTTAAGTTCATTTCCTTTTTCATCAAGAAAACGAGCGCCCAACGCCCGCATTGCTCCCATCCCGCCATCATTAGTTGCAGACCCGCCAATGCCTATTATGAACTTGGTGCAACCTTCCACGATAGCCGCTCGAATTAACTGCCCAGTTCCGCAAGAAGTGGCTATACGCAGATCATTCTCTTCAGGTTTAACGAGGGTGAGACCGGAAGCAGTGGCCATCTCAATCACTGCCGTTCCGTCCGGCAAAATGCCCCACTCAGCCATAATCTCAGTCCCTTGAGGACCATCTACTAACTGCTTAAACCGCTGCCCCCCATTCACCAACAGTGCATCGAGTGTGCCCTCGCCGCCATCCGCTAACGGCATGATAGTTAGCCTCGCATCCGGCCATACCTTCCTCACTCCAGCCGAAATCGCTTCCGCTGCTGCTTTTGCAGAAAGAGTACCTTTGAATGAATCAGGGCAGATGAGGACATTCAAATTCTTACCTTCCATAAGGGTTTGGCGCGGAAGGGGTATCTGCTTGCTCACGTTTGATGCGTTGATCATCACGAGATAGATGCCGCAAATCACCGGATGAAATCACCCGAATAGCAGCTTGCGGTTGGATTGGGCACTTATTCTCGCACATCCCACAACCAACGCACTTTTCGTCATTCACGAACGGTCGCCGACGCCCATCTACAACCTTCCAATGAACTGCACGAAAAGAACAAACCTCGTCGCAAACCAGGCATTCCTTATCTTCTGCCCATACCAAACATTGGCTTCGGTCGATACAGGCGCGACCGATATATAAATGAGACTTTTCCTGAGCCGTAAATGGCTTGATAGCGTCCGTTGGACAAACCTGACCGCAGAGGGTGCAGTTCTGAGAACAATACCCGAGCCGTGGAACCAAAATTGGTGACCAAAAGCCTTCTAACCCCGCTTCAGAAAAAGTAGGTTGAAGACCATTAGTTGGGCATGCTTTCATGCACAATCCACAACGAGTGCAGCGGGTGAGGAACTCTTCCTCAGCCAAGCTGCCGGGCGGGCGAATTAGGTACGGGCTTGAAGACTTTATACCGCTACTACCAACACGCTTTGAACCTGCGTCTCCTCTTGCTAACCCAACTCCAAGCAGTCCGACCCCCATCGCGCCAAGCATTCTTCGCCGAGTAAGGTCGGTTTCAGTGTGAAAACCTTCTTTTTTTGCGCTAATCGGAAACGATGTCAGCCCCGTTCCGCAGGCTTCGACGCAATTAAAGCAATAAACACATTCCGTTGCCTGATAGTCACGCGGATTGGGCATAATCGCGCCCATTTTGCATGAGAATTCGCACTTGCGGCATTCCAAACAGCTTTCTCTATCAGTCTGGCGGCGAACCAAACCAAACTTCGAAAACAAAGCTAAAAGAGCGCCAAGAGGGCATAAATTCCGGCACCAAAAACGCTTGCTTATAAGCCCCAACGCTAGAATGCCGGCAAAGATCACTGCTGCCAACAAGTTCATCTGAAAATAAGGTTGCATTTCAGGAATAAGCGAACTCTGGCTAAACCCCGGCGCAATCTGATAGACCCAACCAAACCCGCCTATCTGTCTCGCCGCCATCATAATCGGTGCAGCTAAAACCCAAATAAACGTGCGCGTAATTAGACTAAGTGGGTCAAAAAGATAGGTCCATTGAACTGAAAACACCGTACTTGCCAAGAGAGCGATTAGAAGATAGTACTTGAAGTTGCGAAAACGGCTCTGTCCCTCCTCCTTACGCCGACGAACGAGGAACCTATCCGATAAGTCAATCACTGTCCCCATCGGGCACAGCCATCCACAGAAAAACCGGCCTAAGAAAATCGTCAAAAGCAGGATAATCCCCGCTGGTATGACCATCTCAAGATGAATATTTCGCGAAGCGATGCTAGAGGATAATGCGACCAGAGGGTCAAGTAACATTATGCCGTCCACAGGGACTGGCGAAGTCA
>JBAXQP010000087.1 GCA_037131655.1 bacterium
CGCGTGTCACCTCATACTTACCGATCCAATAGCCCGAGAGGGTCACCCAGTGCTGGGGCAACTCGTCAGATTGACGATCGCCCGCGTCGTTGCCCACATTAGAGTTCCCCATCAGGAACCTGCCCGCCGGGATGTAGATCATCTTGCCTTTATATTTAAAGTCCTTGGGTAGAGGCGGCACCTTAGGTTTAGCAGCCAAAGCGCCGCTATAAGCCGCTATCATACACAGAAGGATTGCTAAGCCCAATAAACGTGTTCTCATAACACTCTCCTTGTCATCAATCATAGATAACCCTCGTACTGTATTGTAACGTAAGAACACCGGCGTGTCAAGTAAACAAGAGGTTGCCGCTATGTTCACTAACATGGCGGCAACCCCTTAAACTATTCGCTTTACCTCACAGGTATCAAGATCACCATCATCTCGTGGCCAGTGAAGTGCATCGGCTCGTTGGGGGGTAATACGGACAGTTCGGCCGTGACTGGGTTGAAGCGGTGGAGGTCGCCTTTGACAGAGAAGTCCACTTTAACGGTTACAGGTGTCTTCTCCTCGTTGAAGAGGAAGTAGCAGTGGAAGCCGGACTTCAAGATGTGGCGGATACGCAGGCCGGTGGTGGCGGGGGTGACGTTGACGTCGGGTTGAACTAATGCGTCGATATGTTGGATTAGTGACGCGTCATCGGTGAAGGGGATGACGCGGTTTGAGCGGGTTAGCGGCTCGATGGCAGCTAGGACAGAGGCGGGGGGAGTTTGCTCGGTGATGAGCGCTTTGTAGAGCATGCCGGCGATGTGAATGCCTTCCTCGTCAATAACGGCAGTGTCGATAAGGTCGCGCTCTTCGATGTAGTTGAAGTCGCGTTGTGCTTGGAAGCAGGCCTTGGCGGGACGCCAGGGGAGGTAGTTCGACCTGCCAAGAATGGCAACCTCGCACACATGCTCGCAGTCAGTGTTGAGCCAGCTAAGGCGGCGACAGGGATCGGAATACTCCCGGTAGCGTCCCCACCAAGCAGCATTCGGCCCCACATCCGGAGGTCTTTCATCAAACCGCTCGCCCCTGATCGAATAGTAGAAGGCGTGCGGATAGAGCAGGTTCACGCCGCGCACAAAGCACCAATTCGTTAACCATGTCATCTCATCCCACGTCAATTCGTGTCCATAGGTGCCCAGGAGTTCGTTGGCGTTACGCCGTCTTCCAAAGTGGATCATTGCGGAAGAGGAACACTTGCCCTGCGTCGATTCGGAGCCTTCAAGCGAGTTGGGTTCATCAGGAAGGACTGCTCGCCAGACAAGGTCCTGCCCCGGCAACTGGAAGAGGCGCAGTCTGCCGTAGTCATCGGGCTGCCATGGGTGGCCGGTAAGCGCGATGCCATGACCTTCACACCACGTAGAAAGGGGCTGGTAATAGGTCACTTCCAACCGGTCGTTGACCGCGCGAATGTACTCCGCACGATAGTGCAGCGCCTCAGGCTCGTCGTGGTACCACAGTGCCGGCAGGTGCGGCGTGAAGTCGTACCCCAGAATGCGGTTGACATGCTCAAGGATGCCTGTCGTGCCCGGCCACACCCCAAGTGGCGGCTCTTGCCCCATAAGCGCAGGCTCGTCGGTGAAGATGGCGAATATCGTATTGCCGAAGTATTGCCCAAAGCGCTCGGCGTACTTATCGTAAACCAGGCGAATGAAGGCGGCGCTGGTCTCCGGGTTCAAGAGATCCCCATGAGCGGGCATCTCCTCGGCTGGCCCTTCGTCGATAAAGTGAAGCCCCCGAATGACAGCGCCTATCTTTCGGTCAATAATAGCTATGCGCTGACCGTTATGCCGTTTCACGACCGCCACCAACACCTCGTCCTCTTGGAGCGTCGGCTTCTCGCCATCGCCAAGGTCGATCTTGCTCAGTCCGCGAGTGGCTAAAGCGGGGTTCTCTGCCACAATCTGACCGCTGGAAGAACCCGATGGGTACATGCCTTCATCATAAAGGCACACGCACATGCCCCGCCTATGAGCCTCCTCAATAGCGAGCTTATGCATCGCCAGCAATGCCTCAGACATCCACCCCTGATGGTGCGGCAACCCCACACGCGGATGAATAACAAACCCATCCACCCCATGCGCCTGAAAGTCATCCATCTGCCGAATGATCTCACCCTCTTCGAGTGTATCATTCCAAAACCAAAACGGCATCACGCTATATTCATTAGGCGGTTGTATTAATTCCAACGGTAACTTCATTTAAGCAAACTCCTTCATGTCTAATTGCACGGGTGAGGTGTCAGTTCTGAGTTCCAGATTACCTAATCCCTGCCTCCTACGCACAAGATACCCCAATACAAATACCTCAAAGACGTATCACTCAGGGGCAAAGTCGTGAAATCTGTCTGGAAGGTATTGCAGAAGGTTGCTTAGGCGCAATCAGAAAGCATTGGGTGAATTGCTACCAAAGCAACGAGCTTTATAATCTATTAGTTCAACGCCGGAAGGGCTTGAAGTAATTCAGCAGAAGTGTCAAAGCGTTGAGCTCCGTTATCTAAGAGCGCGCGCCAAAGGATAGCGGCATCACCCATACAGAAGTCGCGGTCGGTAAAGTTCTCCTCACCTAATACCCACACCTTTTTACCTATGTCACAGGCCTCTTTGGCTAGTTTCAGGTTGGCTATGTTACCGACGCCGAAGGGGATGTCGGTTAGCACTACTTGTTCTGCCGCTTGAATTAGGGCGCGGGCCTCTTCTAGCGCGCTTTCACCAATAGCTGAATAGGGGTTTTCTACGGCTTGTTCGAAACCTAACGCCCGGGCGGCTTCCTCATCGGTGTCCAATAGGTTCGTGACACCAACCGTTACCCCATAACCTTTTTCACGAAGCGATGGGAAGAGAGCAACCCCGCTTGCACCGCCGCAGATGACATGAATTGTTGGCGCTGAGGCATCCACAACCTGAGCGGGAGCTGCAGGAAGAGTAAAAACGGCCGGCTTGCCCGTGAACGGATTAATTCGAACCATAACAGGTGTGCCATATGCCTTGTGTAGCAATTCAGGTTGAAGCACCTCTTGGGGAGTACCCACTGCCACCAATTTCCCCTTCGATAACAGAGCAATCTTATCGGCATATTCAGCCGCCAGGTTGAGGTCATGCAACGCGCTGACCACCCCTAAACCCTCCTGACGCACCATTCGATAGAGCCGCTGCAAGATAGCCGCCTGATGGCCGATATCGAGATGGGCCATCGGTTCATCCAATAGCAGCAGCTTTCCCTGTTGAGCAAGAGCGCGCGCCAAAGTCACACGCTGCCTCTCTCCACCGGATAATGCAGTAATCGGCTGGTCGGCAAGTGTAGTGACCCCAGCTTGCTCCATTGCCCACTCGACAACTTGCCTGTCAGATCGCCCCTCCCCCCAACCCTTTTGATGCGGCATTCGGCCCATCATCACGACTTCGCGAACGGGGAAAGAGAAAACAGGCGCTTCTTCTTGAGGGGCAAACGAAATTGTGCGAGCGGCTTCTTGAGCAGATAAGTGGTATAAATCTTTGCCGTTAAGCGCAACACTGCCGATTTTTGGCTTCAACACCCGGCTTAGAACCCGAAGAAGCGTTGTCTTACCGCTGCCATTCGCCCCCACCAGCGCTAAAAACTCACCTGAATTCACTTGAAGCGAAACATCATGCAGCACAGTGCGCTGCTGGTAACCGGCGGATATGTTTTCGGCAGTAAGTAAAGTGGACATAACTTAATCCAACTGAGAGGAAATCACGCCGTGTTCAAAGGCGCGGTACATGCGAGCATAAAGTCCGTCTTGTCTTAAAAGTTCATCATGTGTTCCGCTTTCGACCAAGCAGCCTTCTTTCATGACTAATATACGATCCGCCCGTTTGGCGGTGCTTAATCTATGGGCGATCATAATCGTTGTGCGATTGCTAATCGTATTCTCCAAAGCAAGTTGAACCGATCGCTCTGAAACAGCATCGAGCGAAGAAGTGGCTTCATCGAGCACTAAAATCGGAGGGTTCTTGAGCACGGCGCGGGCAATTGCAATCCGTTGAGCCTCGCCTCCACTTACCGCCGCACCACGCTCACCAAGCAAAGTCTCGTAGCCTAGTTCCTTCTCCATGATGAAGTCGTGAGAATAAGCAGCCTTTGACGCTGCTTCCACCTCCTCATCAGTCGCGCCCTCTTTGCCATAACGAATATTGTCGCGAATAGAGCGCGCAAACAGCATCGTCTGCTGAGGCACTACCCCAATCTGCTCGCGCAAGGACTTCTGCGTTACCTCGCGAATGTCATACCCACCCACAAGAATGCGCCCTTTAGATACATCATAAAAGCGCATCATCAAGTCCATCAATGTGCTCTTCCCCGCCCCGCTGAACCCTACCAACGCCACAACTTCATCAGGATTGATTGTGAAGGAGACATCCTGGACAGCTATATTGCCGTCAGGATAAACGAAAGATACATTTTCGAATACAACCTCGCCATTAACTCGCGGCATAACCTTAGCGTCCGGCGCATCAACAATATCCGGTTCAATATCAATCGCTTGAGCGAAAATTCTTTCTGCAGCGGCTAACACTTGTTGGCGAGTTATGTTCAGCGAACCAACGCTTCCGGCAGCGAGTGCTACCGTGTTCAGGATATAAATGAATTTAAATAAGTCGCCGACGCCCATTCCGCTTGCAAGCACAAGCCGACCACCATACCAGAAAGAAAACATAATGGCGAGAGCGCCAATTAGCTCAGTCGTAGGCTTGAGCTGAGCGGCACGTTTAATTCCACGCATTATCTGCTTGAGGGTCTCGCGACTTTCGCTGTTGAAACGCTCAACCTCATAGTCCTCTCGCGCGAATGATTTTACAACGCGAACTCCATTAACGCATTCTTCAACAACACTTGTCAGGTCAGCTAACTTGCCCTGCACACGTGATTGAATGACCCTAACACGCCTTCCAATACGTTGAATGAAATTTGCAACCAATGGCAAACAGACAAGAACGACGAGCGAAAGCTTCCAGCTAGTTATGAAAAGAATAACCAAACCACCAACAACCTGCACAGGCGCAATGACGAAATCACGCACGAGCATCGCGCCATTCTGAACGACAGAAACATCGTTACTTACTAAGGACTGGAACCATCCCGTCCGATGTTTCTCATAAAAAGAGAGGGAGAACTTCTGTATACGGGCAAAGATCGCCTCGCGTAGGTCGGCCGCTACGCTGTTGGCCACCAATCCCAGAGAGTAAGTTTGCCCAAAAGCAGCAAAATAGTTGATGATAAAGACACCAACAACAACAACAGCAATAAAGTTGAGATGCGCAATGTTTTTCGGCAAATCCGCTGCAGAACTTCTCTGAAGCGAATCTAATGCTTCCTTTATCAAGAAACCAACGCCTAGCTTAACACCCGCCACAACAGAGGCACACAGTATGCCCGTTATAAGGGGGCCCCGTTGCTTAAGGATATAATGAATTACTCGTTTTTCATCCGTTGTCATTCAAACCTGCTAACTTGCATAGACTAAAATATAAACCACCGTGCCGCGATTAAGGTGGTGGCTAAGATCATCCAAAAGGCCGATGATTGTTCGCGATTAATTGTAACTTGTTCCCATGAAAACTTAGCTTGAGTTTTAAACGATTTCTTAAATCGATATGGCAATAAGCGTGGTATACCTTGCATATACTTTTCATAGGTGTCAGGAAATAGCTTACTCATGAACCGCTCTTCCCAGTACATGCTGACCCCAAAGATTAGCAACGTAAATACCGTCACAGTAATACTCGTTATTAAGTGCGACGATACGAAGCACCACCCAAACATCACGAATATTGTACCTGTGTATAAGGGATGCCTTACCAAAGCATAGGGTCCGCTGCAAGCCACTGAATGGCTCTTATCCACAAAACCGGATGCCCAAATTCTAATTGCCAAACCTATTCCGACTAAAACCCCGCCGATTACTATTCCAGGGATAGTCGGTTGGGCGACAAGTATTAAGATAATTGGAACAAGAAGAAATAGGCGGGGGCGCCGGCGCACAATCCATCGGGTAAAAGCATTGCCGATCAGGATTTCAGCAGTTGAACTGCTATCTCCGCTGTTCTTTCCGTTGCTCCCTTCGACCCCAATCGCGCCCTCACGTTTTCGAACCCTTGTATCTGTTTGCATCTGCAGGACGATTCTCCTAATAGCGGAATAAGCTCATCCGCAATACGTTTCGGTGTTGCCGCTTCTTGAATTAATTCAGGCGCTAAAGGCGCCTCTGCGAGAATATTAGGCAGACTGATATAATCGAACTTCGGCTTGCGTATTCGATATTCAATATTCATCAGGAACGATCCTCGGTAGATGACCACCATCGGGGTTCCTTGGATAGCCGCTTCGAGTGTCGCGGTGCCTGATGACATAACCAGCGCCCTGCTATAAGCCATTATTTCGTAATTTTGGCCGCTTATAAATCGATATGGAAGCTGCGTATGCCGCTTCCATATCTGCTCTGCTACTTCGGATGAGATAGTGGGCGCGAGCGCAGCAAGATATAACGCTGAAAGACCCCTTTGTTCCAATAACTCCGCGACCCGAGCAAGTACCGGTAAGTGGTGGTTCAATTCATGCAACCGACTACCGGGGAAAAACCCCACTAAAGTCGCGTCTTCCGCAATCTCATGCCTGCTAAAAAATTCTTTTTTTTCAATAGTCGGACAAGCAAAATCGAGAAGAGGATGTCCTACCCACTCGACTTCCCCCCCCATTTGTTTAAGCATCTCAAATGACCAATCGAATGGGGTGGCAATACGATCAGCAATTTTGGGCAAATCACTCCCTTGCTTAGTCTTTCGCCAAGCGCCAGGGGGCATATAGTAAAGCGTTTTTATACCCTTCGCTTTAGCCCATTTACATAAAGGAACGTTGAATGCACCAAAATCAATACAAATCAACAAATCCGGTGGGGATGCCAGCCAACGCCGTTCCAAACGTTTCAAAGCTGAATAAATACGCGGAGCAACTTTGAGACTTTCAGTAATTCCCATCGCGCCCCATTGAGAAGCATCCTCAAGCAGGTTCACGCCCGCTTCCCGCATCTGCCTACTTCCAATACCTTCCAATTCAAGGCAGGGTAGCTTCAGTTTCAAGACATAAGCGAGCTTTGCGCCATAAAGATCGCCAGAGGCCTCACCGGCAACGATCCCTATCCTCGGCATATCAAGGCACATCCTGCGCTCGCCCAAATCGGCCATTCCTTAGGCAACGCATGAAATCTAAAAGGTAGACCACCTCAGGAAATAGTTCTATTTCATTTTCAACCATATCAATTGCATTTGATAAATTGCTGTGTGATCGAAAAAGGATTTTCCCTGCCTTGCGTAAAGCCATACGCGTTTCAGGGGATACACCCGCCCGTCTTAAACCAACCGCGTTAATCTCTTTAACCTTCATTGGGTTCCCTTCGACAATCATGAAGGGCGGAACATCAACATTGGCTCGGGTCATCCCGCCTACCATCGCATATTTTCCAACACGTACCTTCTGATGTACTCCTGTCAACCCACCGAAGTTAGCGAAATCTTCAATGCGCACGTGCCCTGCCACTGCTACGCTATTTCCAATCGTTATATTGCTGCCGACGGTACAGTTGTGGCCGATATGCATATAGGTCATCAAGAAGTTGTTATTGCCGACATGTGTAACGGTGCCTTCACCTGAAGCGCGGTGAATAGTAACGCACTCGCGAATAAGATTGTTATCGCCAATACGCAAAAACGAACGTTCGCCATGGTATTTACGATCTTGTGGGGGGCCGCCGAGAACAACGCCAGGGGAAACCTCGTTATTCTCTCCCAATTCCGTCCATTTTTCAATGACGACATGGGATATCAGGCGTGTTTTCGAGCCAAGCTTGGCAAACTCACCAACAGTGCAAAATGGGCCAATCTCAACATCATCGGCAATTTCTGCGCTCGGATGTACAATCGAGCTTGGGTGGATTAAGGCCACTAACGATCTCCTTCGTTATTCTTTAACAGCAGTGCTAACGCCACTTATATCCTGGTTGTGGTCAACGAGCGCAAAGGTCATCTCCGCTTCAGCAACAACATGACCATTAACTCTCGCATATGCTTGTACACGGCCAACATTATGGCGGAACCATACAAGCTGTACCTCAGATATCAACGTATCGCCCGGTAGTACCGGTTTTCTAAATCGAGTTTTGTCCAATCCTGCGATCAAAGCTAATTTTGAATGGCGGTCGGGAAGAGCGAGCATCATTACTCCGCCAACTTGTGCCATCGATTCGAGAACCAGCACGCCGGGCATAATAGCTCGCGTCGGGAAATGACCATTAAAAAACTGCTCATTCATAGTAACATTCTTGAGACCTACTGCCCGCTTGCCTGGCTCAAGTTCTAGAATTCGATCTACGAGAAGAAAAGGATAACGATGAGGCAGTATTGCGCGTACTGTTTCGGCATCCATGATGAAATTCTTGTCTTCCAAACGCTTAACCCTCCATCTCGATTGCGCGTGCCACTTCGCTTGCCAACTTAATGTTCAAGGCGTGGCCCATCTTTACTCCTAGAAAGCTTACCCCATACAGAGGTATTCCGACCATCATCAGGTCGCCGAGCATATCCAGCAGTTTATGACGGACAAGTTCATTTGAATAACGCAAAGGGGTTGAATACTTCTCTTTCTGAATCACAATCGCATTATCAAGCGACCCGCCACCCGCCAATCCTTGCGCCAACAATGCCTCGACTTCATAGTCAAAAGCAAAGGTTCGCGCCGAAGCTATCTCTTTAATATAAATTTCTTTAGTTAACTCAAAGGTGCCCGCCTGAGCGCCTACGAACGGATGGTCGAAGTGAATTAATCCAGTAATCGTATTGCCACTTGGATAAACGGAAGCTATTTTATCGCCATTTGTGACTGTTATCGGCTTAGTTAGCTTAGGCGCATTCATTTCTCCGATATAATTCACGCCAACTTTATCGATAGCCTCAACAAACAACTTTGCGCTGCCATCTAATGCTGGGATTTCACCGCCATCAACTTCGATAACCGCATCCGTCACCTGCATCCCATAAAGTGCCGATAGCAGGTGCTCGACGGTCAAAATGAGCTTCCCATCCGATCCAGTAGAAGAGCAACGGGAAGTATCTTTCACATAGTCCCACCGAGCTGGCCAAGTTACATCCCCACATCGAAATTGAACCCCATTATCCGACGGATGCAGCCGAACCACACAGTCCTCTCCACTGTGCAGCCCTTTCCCTTCCCAAGTTATCGTTTCGTTGACCGTGTAACGTTTCATAATAAATTTTAAGCAGTCAGCCCCGAAGCGCCAGTGTCACGCCAGTTCTGGAGTCTTTCTCTTCTTATGTAGGGGCGTAGCTTACTACGCTTATATAC
>JBAXQP010000088.1 GCA_037131655.1 bacterium
TGCTTCGATCACCTGGCGGATCATCATCCTGATCTTCATTGGTCGGGTTGCCCTCAACCTTCTTGTCCTTCTCCCACACATCGGCAATGTGGTTGCCATTCTCATCAAATGGGAGTGAGACTTCCTTCAGACCTGTGTTCTGCAGATGGGCGACGACAACGTCTGAAACAACGTCGTTTTCGCCATCAATGTGGGCAGTGACCTTTAACTTAGTGAATGCGCCTCCATCGAAGCAGCTCAGGGTGATGCTGGATTGCTTTAGCTTCTTCTTGCTTTTGGCAGACTGCCCGTCTTTCTCTATGCTCTCCAAACTGGGGTTGTCTGTCTTGAGTATCTGAAGATCAGGCTTCTCTTCATTCCACGGGCTATTCCCGCATGAACCAGGTTCATTCGAGGTATCGATCAGTTCATACTCGAACTGCGCGGTCTTCTCTTTGGCCTTCTCGTCAGTGACGGAGTTTCGTAACTCCACGTCGAAGGTGATCGAATTCCCTGCATTCCCTGCGGATGTCCCAGCGGATGGCAGCCAAGATTTATAGTCACCCTTTGGAATGATGACCGCATTCACGCGCTCAGGTCCTTCGCCGCACTGAACGCTCCATGAGACTTTTATCGAACCTTCGTAAGTCGTTTCTGTTTCATCCGTCTTCTTGTATGAATGGGAAGCGCTGCCAGAAGTAAAGAATCCGCCATCCTTGCGAGGGGCGTAAGTGGCCTGTAATTTCTTTTGAAGCGCAGTCAGCTCGCCATCTTGTAGCAATAAAAACTCTTCGGGGTTTTCGAATACCCAATTCGCGGCCTTCGAGGCATACATATTTACTTTATCTATGCGTGTTGTTTCATATACCGGAGTGGCGTTATCGCCGTAGCCATCGTAGCGGACGAAATTTCGAGAGGTTCCGGATGCTGTTCCATTGCAATCCCTGAAAAAGTCACTGACGTTGATCTCCACTTTGTAAGGCGGCCCTGAGCTAATTCTAGCAATCCCTGCTTGTGGGGAAACAGACTCGGGGTCAATCGAGTAGGTCCAATCATCCCTGTTAGGTTTCAGCCCTTCTGCGTGAACCAAAAATGAACCCTTGCCATTGACGGTCATTTGGTTCTTGTGGCTGATAAACTCCAGTTGCATTCTGCCCTTGCCGGTGTTGCTCACTATCTTGTATTCGACCGTTTCAGTCAACTGGCAGGCGAACTCATCATTCATAACGCCTATGCCTTCGCTTCCAGGACGCTTAGCGGATGCAGTGACAATAGCATTAACGGTGAGGATGACTTTGTCCTTCGGTTTCGTGTCTGCGGCCATCAAAGGAACTGCAGAGAGAATAAGGATTAAGATGGCAAATATTCTGTTATTCACATTACGCCTCCTGAAAATTCTGTATTAGCCGTATGAGATCAATGTCTTCTTTAATCTTCTGCTCCCATTCTGATGCCCCATACCCCACACCGTTCTAAACTTATTTTTGTTGACTTTTCTAGGACGGTATTCGTCGATAACTGGTCGTTGCCTTAGTAGATGGTGACTAAGATAATTAATTGTTCACAAAATATCGATGATAGATGATATGTTACGCTATAAATGACCCCATGTCAATCAAGGAGAAGCGCGGATGTCGTCCGAATAGTTTGTGAAGAACTTATGAGGCGCTGAGAAGCCTTGTGCAAAGCAAAATTTGCCTAAATTGCCGATACTCACCACACAAGAGGACTAAAAGGCGGCTGTTATATGTGCCTAGTAAGTTGTGACGATAGAAGCTCATTGCAATCTCAAACGCGGGAACTTAGTTGATTCGTACGGTGAATTGCTTGGGTGATGAATACCGTGAAATTTATGCCGTGATCTTTTTGGCAATGACTTCCATACAGGCTCGATAACGTTCACTGATGCCATAACGAACAGGTTCAAAACCAAACTGACGTAATAATGTATACAGTCTACTGCGAGTGAAGTTGTGATAGTGTTCAATCTCATTCCAGTATGGATTCACGTTATTTAGGTCAAGAGCTTTCCAGAGAACACTTTCCATATTGGGCAGTGAAACAAACAAAACCCCATTATCAGACAATAAGCCATGAGCCGCTTGCAGTGCGTTTTGCGGGTAAGGTATATGTTCCAACACGTCCGCCATGCTGATGACTGCACACTTAAAATCAAGAGATATTTTACATATATCTTCACAGTGAGCTTCGACACCAATAGAGCGCATGGTATTCACTGTGTCCATACGCAAATCAAGACCGATGGGGGTAAAGCCGTATTCATGAGCAGTAAAAAGCAAAGAACCATTACCAAAACCCACATCCAACCAATACCCCGTGCTAATGTATGGTAAAATTTTTTCTATCATTCGGGATGAAACAATTCTCTGCCCTTCAATATCAAAGCCTACCTGTTGGTTCTCGATAGTTTTGCTATAAATTAATTGACAGACTTCATCCGTGTAATAACCTTCTGTGAAAATATGGCTACAGCTAACGCACTGTTTCCACTTTATGTGAGGGCTCAATTCGCTGTAATACGTTAGATATTTTGTGCTGTCACCCGTAACGGAATCAATCAAGTTTGAGCAATCACATAAAGGGCATTTACCAAATAAAATACGTTCTTCCACTTAATATCCTTCCAAATTAAAAATGTTGTAGCCCTAAACACTCACTTTATAGGCATTATCACTAAAAAGTCGGCAGAAGCATCCGTCCAATTATGAGCAAAAGCAGTTTATCCCACTTCCGAAGATGAGCAGATTATCTGGCTCAGAAATTATACCGCCAAGATTCCATTTCATGTCGCTGATTGCGATATCAGTGAAACAGAAGTCACAAATACTCAGGCTGACATTCTGGCTGTTGCAATATTGGCATACTATCGTCCAAAGAGATGCACTCCAGGACAGCAATTCGAATGCAGGGATTTGTTCACTTGGTTTGGTTGTGAGGATAGAAGCTCCTTGCTGTCTCAAACATGGCGTAGATGTTCTCGGGTGGGGTGCCAGCTTGGATAGCATGAGAAGGACCTAAGATGTAGCCGCCATCTTTGCCGAGAGTTGTAATGAGGTGTTTAACTTCTTCTTGAACTTGTTCAGGCGTCCCGAAAGGCAGGGTTGATTGAACGCTGACCCCGCCCTGAAAACATAACCGTTCTCCATGAGTTGCTTTTATCTCGACAGCATCCATCTTAGCAGCATCGAATTGAAGCGGTTGCAAGACATCAACGCCCATATCGATGAGACCGGAAACGACATCCATGACAGCGCCGTCGCTGTGGTAAATAATCTTGGCTCCATGTTCGCGAATGATTTTATTGAGGCGAACGTGATAGGGCTTGATGAACTCCTCCCACATTTTTATTGACATGAGTAAGCCGTTCTGTCCGCCAACATCATCGGCGGTGAACACTAAATCAACCTCATCATTAGCAGCGGTCAATACTCTTTGGATATATTCACAATAGAAGTCCGTCACACGGCTCATGATCCCATGCGCTATTTCAGGGTTAACGGCCAGATCCATGAACATCTGTTCGAACCCACGCAGGTACCAGGAGGTCTCATAGAGGGGCGAAGTGCCCGCCATGATATAGCGTTGTCTTCCAGAATGCTCTTCGGCTATCGCGTTGGGAAGAACCGAATAATCAAACCAATCAGGACTGGGCCATGGAAATTGCTCAAGCTCATCCATGCTCTCAGCGTTCGCCAGTGGGTGATGGTCGATTTCGTAGTAAGTTGCCAGTCCGCACTTCATTGCCTTGCGCCTGATACCCCACATGTCGTAGCCAGATTCATAGCTTGGTCCATGGTATCCAGGGCCGACGCCTGTGATATCGAGCATTGGGTCAAGATAGCTATAGGTATCGTCATAGCCTTTACTGCGAACATACGCTTCAAATTCACTGCCCGCAGGATCGTTGATACCTGAACAGACCATTGCTATCGGAACCCGATCCGTCTCTTTGTGCGCCAACGCTAAACTAACTCGCTCGTAGCTAGTCAACTGACCGTCTTTCATCTTAAATCTCCTCTTCTATTGTGTCGCGATTAAAGATAATGCAACGGAAACGACCTAAACTATTATCAAATAACGTCTAACTCCATACACTGCTTAGGCCGTCTTATCAGGTAACTATTACCCCACCGCCTTGCATAACAATAGCTCCGAGTCCAAGGCAGAATCCAAGCGGATGGGGAGGCCGGTGTAGACTAGGTCTTTGCCCTCCATTACGAACGTTGTACCGGTTCTGTCGCTGGTGACCTCGTAGCGTTTGGCGGGGTCGAGACCCTTGAAACGCATGAGGTATTCATTCTCTGACCCCGCTGTACGGAAGAGGCCGGCGATAGCTTTTGTCTTGTCTCTTGAGACGAGTTCCATCACGCCGATCCCATATGGGTCGGACATGTGCGTAAGAGTCGGAGTGTGGTGGTAGATACGGCTGGTGGGCAGGAAGGGCCGTACGAACTCTTTATACATCTTGACCGTGCGCTTGACACGCTCCATCAATACAGGATTTGGTTCTGCTCCTACTAACCACAATACGGTGCCTATCGTAGGCCTGCCGAACATCGCCAGGCGGCACTGCCAATCGATAGACCCGGCAAGATGGGTTGGCTGTCCCTGACCTATCAGGTGCCTATCAACAAGTTCAGGTGGCAAAGCTATCGTCATGCCGTTCCCAATAGTGAAGGAATAGGGCGGTTGCTGCTGGTCAGTGACCCAAGTATGGCTGAAACGTTTAATCATCCCAAAGTCCGTTCGGCCTCCACCGCCGGCACAGTTTTCGAGGATCAGATCGGGGTACCGCGCTCGGATGCGATCGAATACTGCGTAAAGCGTCTCATAATATCGCCAATAATTGTTCTCGACGAATCCGCCCTCCAATCGAGTGCCGCCATATCCGAGTGTGCAGTTGTAGTCAAGACGGAAGAAGTCAAGCTCGTTCTCTTGAATGACACGGTTAATGGAGTCTTCGAACCAGCGGGCCACTTCGGGATTGCTCAGATCGACGGGGCTAAAGCGTTCGCCTGAGTATGAGAGCGATCCGTATTCGGGGTGCTCCTTTGCCATGCGGCTTTCATGGCCAATGCGTTCAGCCTCCATCCACAGGCCCCAGAGCATCCCTTTCTCATGGCAGCGTTTTCGAAACGACGCGAGCCCTTCTGGTAGCCGGTTGCCGACATTCCAATCTCCTACCCTAGTTGCCCAATAGGTGTCCTTATCGCCATACCATCCTGCATCGATAAACACGACTTCAGCCCCCAGTTCAGCGGATACGTCTATTGCCGAATTCACTAATTCAGGGGTCAACTCAAATATATCACCAGCGATACCGCCTTCGACCCAGCATCCCCGGCCTCGCGGTTGGGGCATCATCACGCTTTGGCGAACATGATCGTGCATCGCCTGAACTGCCTCATCCAGATCGCCTTGCACCATCCCCAAGTGCATCTCAGGGGTGGCAACGGTCTCTTCGGGAGCGATGATGCGCATGGGAGCGGGAGCTTCGGGTCCTGCGCGGAAGAAGAGCAGTGGAGAGACATTTGCATCCTCGGGGCCGTCGGTGAGGTCGAACTCAAAAGCATAACCACCAGACCAAGCCAACTGACCAATAAAATGCTCACCGGTGATCTCATTTCGTACGACAAACATCGGGTGGCGTGCACGTTTGCGGCGATATCGGCCATTAATGCGATAAGTCGAATTAGGAAGCGGCCGCCAGTCGAATTGACCCTCACGTCCATGGGCATGACCCTGCATATAGCCGACGGAGTAGAGTTCGCCTTCTTTGAGAAAGCGATACTGCAAACCCGCTCCGGTATAAAGGCAACCACTCCACGGATAAGCCGCCGACAGCGCAGCAGGCTGGTCACCGGTATTAGTGATTTCCAGCCACCGGGTGATGATTGGCGTGCCGTCCAATACGGTATGCACGCGGATGGTAACGGGCCTAACGCCATGCTTGAGGATTAAAACGTGATGTAGTTTATTTTCTTCTTGGGTTTGCTCAAAATCAACATATTCCCAATGAGAATGTAGCAATTGCCCATCGAGTTCGACCCAAAAGGCTTGTCTTGGAGCATCGCCGTCGGGAGGCAAAAGCTGTGTTTTAAAGTGCTGCTGCCCCTGCCCATTCCAAGCACGGCCGACATATTGCCCGTTCATCAACGATTCGACGTAAACCGTCATCCCGCTTCTGAAATAGAGCGTCGGGACGGGATCATCGGTATAAAAAACGTTAGTAAAACTCTCCATCTCCGCCATCACTCACACCTCTGTATAAATGCAACGTTAAGAGCAGATAGACTTTCATCCTACATCCCATGTTGCTTTCTTGGTAAAATCAAGCGTACCATCTCTTAGAAGCGTTTGCCTACGGTATAAAAATCCATAGGCAACAATAATAATAATTAATTGCGAAACCCACCCATCAGGAGAGTGCGTCATGAAAACAATGACATCGGTTCAGATTCTTAATGGAAATTGGTTCATCACTACCGACCCCGACAATAGAGGCAAAGAGGTCGACTGGTTTAATTCGATCCCTGAGGATGTAAAACCGGCGCCGGTGCCTGGCGTTATTCAGCAGGTCTTTCCAGCTTATCACGGTTTGGTTTGGTACTACCACAGCTTCCGACCGACACAAAAAGCAACCGCTAATGAGCGAGTTCTACTTCGTTTTGGGTTTGTTGATTATCTATGTGAGGTTTGGCTGAACGGTAAACCGGTTGGCGGTCATGAGGGAGCCGAACTGCCTTTTACCTTAGATGTCACTGAGGCGATTCATTTTGATGCTGATAACTTGCTGGTTGTTCGTATACTCAACCCATCCAATGAGATGATAGACGGCATGGATTGGGCACATACGGCCCACGGGTTCAAGAGCGCTGCATTCATTCCCGGGAGCCAGTACCAATCGGGCGGGATTATGGCCAACGTTGAGTTGCTTGTCGTGCCCTCTATACGCATCGTGGATGTATTCGCGAAGCCGAACCTTACAGATGGCGCTCTCAATGTCCTGATGACCGTGCAAAATGACACCAAAGCAGCAATGACTGGTACCTTGGCTGTTGCAGTTGGCCCAGAGCGGACGGGGGAAGTGCTGGTTTCAGGGACCTGTTCAGGCAATTTTCCTCCCGGCGAAAGCGAGCATCAGATCACCCTCCAGATCAGCCAACCTCATCCCTGGAGCTTTAACGATCCCTATCTCTACTGCGTCTCGGTAGACATGGTAGCGGGGGATTTCTATCACAGGACGAAAGTGCGCTGCGGCTTCCGCGATTTTCGAGTGGTAGACGGCTTTTTCTATCTGAACGGCAAGCGTATTTTCTTGAAAAGCGCCCATACGGCCAACGATTTCCCCATCGGGCAGCATACTACCGATGACCCTAACCTGATGCGGCGCGAAATAGTGAATGCAAAGGCTTCGGGGTTCAACTGCATGCGCTTCATCGGCAGTAAGCCGTATCCAGACCAACTCGATCTCGCCGATGAAATTGGCATGATGTTCTACGAAGAGAGCTTTGCAGGCACGCCCATGGATGATTGCCCCGAATTCCAACGGCGATTCGAGAGGGGCATTCTGGGAATGGTCAAGCGCGATCGTAACCATTCCTGTATAGCCGCGTGGGGATTATTGAATGAACGCTTCGATAATCATCAATTCCACGCAGCAGTGGCGATCCTACCCAAACTTCGCGAACTGGATGATACGAGGTTGGTTTTCCTCAACAGCGGCCGCTGGGACAAGGAGTGGTCAATCGGGTCGCTCTCAAATCCCGGCTCAATGAAGTGGGACTTAGGATGGGGTACTGAGAGGCCGGCAGGTAGTGAGGAACCGCCCAGTGGTGCGCCAGAGCTTGCTGGGGATATCCACTTCTACCCGCATTTGCCACAAAATCTGAATGATCGCAATATCATCCGCAACCTTGGAAAAGATACACAGCCGGTCTTTCTGTCGGAATACGGCATCGGCAGCATGATGGACGTCATTCAGGGCATTCGGCTGTATGAACAAGCAGGCGCTCGTCCTGACCTTGAAGATGCTGTGCTGTTCAGCAACCAGGAAGAGTGGCTTCGCAAGGACTGGATACGGCTCGGTTTTGAGGGAGTCTATCCGTTTGTGCATGATTTTTTACTCGAAAGCGCCCGGAAGCACAACCGCCAGCGCTCGCTATGTTTTGACGCCCTTCGGTCCAACCCGAAAATCGTTGGCCATAACCTCACCAGCACCATGGATAGTGGGTGGACAGGTGAGGGCCTTTGGACGATATGGCGCAAGTTCAAACCGGGTGTAGTCGATGTAATCAACGACGGCTGGGCTCCTTTGCGTTGGTGCCTGTTTGTCGATCCCATTCACGGTTATTTGGGTGATAAATTTACGGTCGAAGCCGTGTTTGCGAATGAAGATGTGCTGGAGCCAGGCGAGTATCCGGTTTGTTTCCGAATCTTTGGCCCGACAGGCATCATTTGGGAGAAACGAACTACCGTCAAAATCCCCGAGAGCAAGCCATTTGCTGTTCCTGTAATTAAAGAAGAGGTTGTACTAAACGGCCCTGCAGGCGCTTATACCTTTGCTGCTGAGTTAGAGAAAGGCGGATGGGCTCCGGCTAATCGGCTGACTTTCTACCAAACAGACAAAAGCTCACTTCCGAAACTAAGCGAAACAGTAATGCAATGGGGCTTGAGCGCAGAAGCTCAAGAATGGCTGGCTAAGAAAGGGGTTAAGTGCGTTCCGTTCACCGAACCGAAAGAGCGAGAGGTTATTCTCGTAGGACTTCCCGAGAATGCTACTGTGACCGACTGGCAATCACTTGCTAAAGCGATGGCCCAAGGTTGTACGGCTGTGTTCATCAATGCGCAAGCATTTATAGAAAGGGAAGAAGGCTCAACCGTATGGCGTTGGCTGCCTCTCGTAAACAAGGGCAAGGCTCGTAAGTTCTGGGGTCTCTTTCAGTTCTGGGATTGTCTCTATCATAAGGAGTGTGTCGCAAAGGAGCATCCCGTCTTCGAGGGGCTGCAAAGCCGTGGTATCATGGATTGGGACTACTACGACCAGGTCATGCCGATCATGATCTTCGAGGAACTGGATACCCCCGATGATGTTGCTGCTGCCTCTTGGGCAACCGGTTATTGCGATTATAGATCTGAGACCGGCTATGTTTGTGGTATTCAATTAGCCACCTACAACTTCGGCGAAGGCCGATTCGTGCTTAATACGATGCAAATCCTCGAATACTTGGGCGAGCACCCGGCCGCTGACAGGCTAATGCTAAACCTAATCAAATACGCCCGATCTTCAGGCCAATTGACTGAATTACCAAGCGATATGGATGCACGATTAAAGGCAATCAATTATGTTTAGTAAACACCACCAACAGGAGAGAG
>JBAXQP010000089.1 GCA_037131655.1 bacterium
AATTTGGAAAAGCAGTTATATATGGATCGCTGGATTGCTCCTGATTATTTCTATCTATGGTTTTGCAACCAGCGCGAATAAGATCTCTGACCCGGGCCAACCGCAGGACTCACTTTTACCGTTGTGGTATTTCATCGCAGCGATTCTGATGGTTGTGAATGGGTTTTTATCCCATAAGAATTGGATTGAGCAGCAAAAGAAGAAGGCCAGTGAAATGGCAAAAGAGAAGGAGTGATGTTGGTTGGTTACATGTTCTGATTGTGGTAGCGATATTGAAAAAATTCCAGCTTGGCTTATGGGTGTCAAGATTAGGTTCGTGTGCGACAATTGTCGCCAGAAACACCCTAAGCCCTTATTGTTGATGGATTCGGATCTTGAAACGACCGCCAAACCTGCCGGTGAAGGCGATTCCGATGAACCCGAAATCATCAGCCTTGAAGAGGTCGATCTCGAAGGTGAGAGCGAAGAGCCCAACTTCGACGAAGATCCCGACGCAATTTAGCAATTAGGTATTGAATCAAAAAAGAGCGCAGGCATTGCCTGCGCTCTTTTTTGATTTTATTACTTCTACTAAAGCTTAGGAGAAGTTTTCTTTTTGACTAGAGCTAACTCCAGTACCTCGTCCATATGGCGCACTAGCTTGAATGTCATGCTGGCGCGGACAGGAGAAGCGATTTCATCTAAATCCTTTTCGTTTTCGTAGGGAAGAATAACCGTTGTAATTCCTGCGCGGTGAGCGGCTAGAATCTTTTCCTTGATACCGCCAATTGGAAGTACCTTACCGCGCAAAGTTATTTCACCAGTCATCGCCACATCTTTTCGAACGGGCAAGCCGGTGACGGCGCTAGCTAGTGCGGTAGCCATAGTAATGCCGGCGCTAGGACCATCCTTGGGGACACCTCCCGCCGGAACATGAACATGGATATCATGCTTGTGATTGAATTCCGGATCAGCTTTTAAAGCTACCGCTCTACTTCGAATATACGTCAAAGCTGCCTGAGCCGATTCGCGCATAACATTACCAAGCTGGCCAGTGAGAATAAGCTCTCCCTCAGTACTGGGGACAAGGCTTACTTCAACCGTCACGATATCGCCGCCAAACTCGGTGTAAACCAACCCTGTCACGGCCGCAATTTCATCATGCTCTTCGATAACACCATAGTGGAAGCGCGGTTTGCCCAGATACTCGGGAATGGTTTTGACTTTGACATCACCCTTCTTGATTTTCTTCTCAGCAATTTTGCGCGCAATCTTTCGGCAGACAGTCGCAATCTCTCGTTCCAGGTTACGAACACCTGCTTCGCGAGTATATTCGCGGATAATCAGGCGCAAGGCATCATCATGGAAATGAATTTGTGCAGGTTTAAGGCCGTGTTCGGCAATTTTCTTTGACACCAAGAAGTTCATGGCGATATTAAGCTTTTCTTCTTCCGTATAGCCAGGAAAATGGATGACTTCCATCCTATCACGCAGCGTATTCGGGATGTTTTCGAGCAAATTCGCCGTGGTGATAAACATTACGTCAGATAGATCGAACGGAACTTCCAGATAGTGATCGGAAAACTTATCGTTCTGCTCTGGATCAAGGGCTTCTAAAAGCGCCGCTGTGGGGTCGCCGCGGAAGTCGATGCCTAGTTTATCGATCTCGTCGAGCATGAACACAGGGTTGCGTGTTTGAGCATTGCGAACCCCTTGAATAATTCGGCCAGGGAGCGATCCAACGTATGTTCGACGGTGGCCGCGAATTTCCGCCTCATCTCGAACACCGCCAAGAGAAATACGGATGAATTTTCGGCCTAGAGATCGGGCGATGCCTCGCCCAATTGAGGTCTTCCCTACTCCGGGAGGTCCAACTAAGCACAAAATAGGGCCTTTAAGAGAGCCGGAGAGTTGACTGATAGCAAGGAACTCTAGAATGCGCTCCTTAACCTTCATCAGTCCATAATGGTCTTCATCCAAAATTTTTGCTGCTGCCGAAACATCAACCGTATCATCGGTCTTAACTTTCCAAGGTAATGCTACAAGCCAGTCGAGATAGTTTCGGATAACGCCGCCTTCTGGCGCAACCGAGGGCATCTTCTCCAAACGGTCCAATTCCTTCAGCGCCCTCTCTTCGATATCCTCTGGCATTTTCGCGTTCTTTACCTTGTCGCGGTAATCGTCAATTTCAGAGCCGCGATCATCACGCTCGCCCAATTCATGTTGAATAACCTTAAGCTGCTCTCGCAAGTAATACTCACGCTGTGTCTCGCCCATTTCCTTCTCGACGCGCGAGCGGATTTGCTGTTGGACTTCGAGAATTTCCAATTCACGTACGAGCAAATGCACAAGGGCTTCAAGCCGTTCGCGCACATCGGAAATTTCTAAAATATGCTGTTTAGCTGTTAGGCGGACAGTTAAATGATGAGCGATTGAATCGGCAAGACGGCCCGGTTCATCTATGTACATGATGCTCGGGACCGCTTCGGGTGGGATTTGTCGGCCAATCTGAACAATACGCTCAAAATGCAAAACGCATTCTCGCATTAGGCCTTCGATCTCAGGTCCTGAACAAGGCTCAATTTTGACCCGTTCAACTTCGGCAACCAAATAAGGATCTTCTGAAACCAAACCCTTAAGTGTAGCGCGCTCCAAACCTCGAAGCACTACCCTCATCGTTCCGTCAGGAACCGGCAGCGCTTGAACGGCTTCAGATATCACTCCAACGGTGCATAAATCGTCATACGACGGATCGTCTACAGCAACATCCTTCTGTGCGACCACAAACAGCCGCCTGTTTGACTGAAGCGCGATTTCCAAAGCCCTGACTGAACGTTCTCTTCCGACCAATAGTGGGGCTAACACATCAGGGAAGTGAACTGCGTCACGGATGGCAAGCAAAGGTAGTGTTTCCGTCTTTTTGCTCTGCGATTTGCGTGAGGAAGTCTTCTTCAGTGGTTTCACAGGGATCGGCTCGATTGTTTCGAGTTGTTCTTGATTCTTCTTTGATGAACGCGGCATATATTTATTAATGACCTTCTAGTTAATCGCCTTATTAGGCGTAATCAACAAAATTATTATCCCTCCAAAATCGGAGGGATATAGTTACTGACTAGTTTATACTGAAATAAAGCCCCCATTCAAGTGAAAGGGGGCTTTATAGTGAGTACTTATGTAATTTTCGTCGGGCGCCCTCACCTTGCCCGTATGTAAACCTCGGTTAGGAGGCTCGTTCTATGTCGACATTGTCACCATCAAACAGCAGCGGGTCTTTATGCTGCAATATTGTTTGTTTGGTAATCTCAACTTTTTTGACATCAGGATTTGACGGCACTTCATACATGACGTTCATCATGACCTCTTCGATGATAGCGCGAAGGGCACGAGCACCCGTTCCTCGCTTAAGCGCCTCTTGCGCAATGGCAACAAGCGAATCCTCATCGAAATTCAATTCTACGCCATCCAATTCAAAGAACTTCTTATACTGTCGTACAAGGGCGTTCTTCGGCTCAACCAAGATTCGCGTCAACGCGCTTTCATCGAGTGATTCGAGAGTCGCAATGACCGGAATTCTTCCGATGAATTCAGGGATAAGCCCGCATTTCAACAAATCATGGGGAAGAACGTGGTGCAGCAGATTTCCCTGTCGTTTCTTTTTGCTGGTCACAGTGGCTCTAAAGCCCATACTTTGATCGCCCATGCGGCGTTCAATAACCGACTCTAAGCCTTCAAAAGCGCCGCCACAGATAAACAGAATATTACTCGTGTCTATCTGGATATACTCCTGGTGCGGATGCTTGCGTCCTCCTTGCGGAGGAACATTGGCAACTGTACCTTCCAATATTTTAAGTAATGCCTGCTGAACACCTTCACCACTCACATCACGGGTGATGGAGGGGTTCTCAGATTTTCGGGCTATCTTATCAATTTCGTCGATGTAGATAATCCCTCGTTGAGCAGCCTCAACAGTTTCCTTGGGGCTACCACCATGATCTGCCGCTTGATAAAGTTTAAGAAGAATATTCTCAACGTCCTCACCAACATAACCCGCTTCGGTCAACGAAGTGGCATCAGCGATTGCGAAGGGAACATTCAACACTCTTGCAAGTGTCTGCGCCAGTAGGGTCTTTCCGCTTCCTGTGGGACCAATCAGCATAATGTTGCTCTTATGTAGCTCCACATCACTGGTTTTGCCCATTCGGACGCGTTTGAAGTGATTGTAAACAGCAACCGATAACGAACGTTTTGCATGTTCCTGTCCAACAACATATTGGGATAGGAAATCATAGATTTCCTTGGGTTTAGGAATTGTATCTACATAGGCCTGACCGGCGTTGAGGGCAGTTTGCGGACCGTGTTCGTTTTTGAGTATTTCCTCGCAACGTTCGACACAATCAGCACACACCGCGCCATAAAGGCCAACAATCAGCTTCCTAACATTATCACGCGCTGTTCCACATAAAATACATCGTCCGTCAAGACGATCCATACCAGATTTAGCCACAAAGGCCTCCTTAACGCTTGCCCGATTCTAATACACTGTCAATAATTCCATACTCAGTTGCTTCTTGAGCAGACATAAAATAGTCACGCTCTGTATCTTTAGCAATTCTCTCTACCGGTTGGCCTGTATGGCCTGATAATAGAGTGTTGAGTATGTCTTTATAACGCAAAATTTCTCGTGCTTGAATATCAATATCAATTGCGGTGCCTTGGAAGCCCGCACTGACTTGATGGATCATTACACGTGAATGTGGTAGCCCATAACGTTTACCTTTGGAACCACCAGCGAGCAGGACAGCGCCCATACTAGCTGCTTGTCCCACCACAATAGTGGCAACGTCGGGCTTCACCATTTGCATGGTGTCATAGATGGCTAGGCCGGAACTTACGACGCCACCGGGAGAGTTAATGTAAAGTTCAATGTCCTTATCAGGGTCTTCCTTTTCAAGGAAGAGCAACTCTGCAATAACCAAGTTTGATACATGATCATCAATCGGCTCCCCAATGAAAACGATACGATCCTTAAGGAGTCTCGAGTAGATGTCATATGCGCGCTCACCGCGAGCAGTCTGTTCTACTACCATTGGGATGACGCTATTTGTCACTGATCCCCTCCGCTCATTAATCAGCAAGGCTAAATTTAGGCTGCTTCGATCATGCGAAGCGTTCTAACTTGCCCGCTGTCGCGATCGTTTCACCCTACTACTGATACTTCCGCATTCTCGGCAAGAAACCCAACGACTTTCTTGAAAAGCGCGCGAATAAATACTTCATCGGCGCTTTGATTCTTCTCGATATGCTGTCGCATCTGGTCGGGAGTCACATTTGCCCTGCGAGCCATGAAGATAATCTGCTCTGCCATCTCTTCAGGATTGACGCGCATATCTTCTTTTTTGGCAATTTCCTGGATTATCACTAGGCGTATCATCTGATTTTTCATATCTTCTTGGATATGATTCTTCAATTCTTCGACGGTCATATTATTCTTAGTGGCGTATTCTTCGATGGGAACCTTTTGTTTTTCTAAATCTTCCTCTAATTGAGCTATACGATCTTCAGCCTTGTCTTCCCACATATTATCAGGAATAAATACTTCAGATCGGTTAATAACCTCATTAAAAACAAGCTCATCAACTTCATCCTGAGCTTGCGCTTCTTTTGATGATTGGATCGCCTGTGTGATTTTGTCACGAAAATCTTCAACACTTTCGGTTCCAAGCTGCTTTGCAAACTCCTCATCAAGCGGAGGAAGTTCTATTGATTGCAACGTTAATAACTTTACGTTAACGTTGAGCAAATTTCCTGCCCAAGATTCTTCTTGAAAATCAGAGGGGAAATTAAGTGAAAGTATTTTTTCATCGTCAGGATTCATTCCGGCAAGCGCTTGGTCCAAAGCTCCAAAAGTTTTGCCTATCTCGATGAAAAATCTACGTGGACGAACATCATCGCCTTCTTGCGGTTCTACAAGAATCATTGCGCTATCGCCGGTTTCTGCCGCTCTGTCTTCTATCTTAGTAAATTTAGCCTGCTGACGAAGCATTGTATCGATGTTCTCGTTGATTTCTTCTTCAGTAACTTCAACTTTTTGTTTTTGAGCAGGAACCCCTTTGTACTCGCCTAGCTCAATCTTTGGTGTCAGCGGAACTTTAACCTTAAAAACTAATGGGGACTCTTCGTCCACTTTTTCGAGATCGACAGATGGCTGTCCATAAGGCTCAATCCCTGTTTCCTTAATCGCTTCTTGATAGGCCTTCGAAATGGCGATATCAACCGCTCTTTGCTGAATTCTAACAGGATCGAGATATCGCTCAGCTACCTTTCGAGGCGCAGAGCCTGGTCGAAAACCAGGGATTCGAACAGACTTGGAAAGGTCCTTGATGGCGCGATTAAACGCATCCTTGACTCGCTCAGCTTCGACTGTAACGGTCATTAATATCGTACATGGGTTCAGTTCTTCAGTAGTTACTTGCATCGATTCACCTTAAATGATAATCTGGGGAAATCAAGAGGTCGTGGAAGATTGAAATAGGGGGATTATTCCTAAGCGCCATCCGGAGCGACTTTCCAAATCCACCTCGCGCCCGATAATGCGCGCGCGACCCTGATCTCGCCACTCCGTGACAAGAGATACAGCACCTAGGTGCGTATATCGCAATCATTCCTAACAATGAAATGGGGCGGGAGACGAGATTTGAACTCGCGACCCTCTCGTTGGCAACGAGATGCTCTACCGCTGAGCTACTCCCGCACGGTCTACAGACTGGTACCAATTACGTATGGGCAAGAGGGGACTCGAACCCCTACGCCTTTTGGGCACTAGAACCTAAATCTAGCGTGTATACCAATTTCACCACTCGCCCCTAAACCAGCGTACCGCTTCTGCGATTAAGCTAAAGCTAGTAGGCAGTGGTGCCGCAGGCCGGGATCGAACCGGCGACACCGGGATTTTCAGTCCCGTGCTCTACCATCTGAGCTACCGCGGCACGTAGTGGCGGAATCGACGGGACTTGAACCCGCAACCTCCGGCGTGACAGGCCGGCGCTCTAACCAATTGAGCTACGACTCCCTATCAACACAGGTGGACATCGGCCAGGAACAATCTCGATAAGAAATCGAATTGAACACTATCGCCGGACCACTTCGCAGGGTTATTATACCTAAATAACTCTATTTGTCAACACTATTTTTTATCAGCATGCTAACTTTTGAAGCTGAATTTTAACAGGAAGGCAAAACCTATCTTCCCCACTGTGGCATTACCTTCCCCCAGGGTGAAGAATATCGAAAAGGTTGACTAGTGCTTGAGAGAGGCGTGGCCCAGTTCGCGTGTACATATTTGGGTCGATTTGTATCACTTTTTTGTTCTTAACCGCTGCAACAATTCGCCAAGTTTGGGATCTGTAATAGTACATCGGATTTGGATGGGTGACGAGAATATACTCGGGGTTACGGGCAATAACCGATTCAGTGGATGCTTGATAAAATCCACTGCTTCGATTTCCTACATTAATCGCTCCTGCTGCCTGGCATAACTGGTCCATAAAGGTGCCTTTTCCGCAAACCCACAACGGAGAGATGTCGACCGCAAAGACTACTCGCGGGCACGTTTGCGCAGCGGCAGCTCGCTGGCGAACCGAGGCGATGCTCTTTTTCATGTTAACAACAATAGCATGCGCTTTCTTTTCAGTACCGGTTATCTCCCCTAGCTTCAGGATGAAACCCATAACCTCATCGAGCGTACGCGGGTCGCCAGCAAATACCGGCACGTGCAATCGTTCAAGCGCAGCATTTGCATTCTTATTAAGTAGCGAATGGCCAACAACCAAATCGGGCTTTAATGACGCCACCTTTTCGACGCTGGTATTTAAATCGCCTACTTTATTTTTAACTAGTAAAGCCTGCGGAGGATAATCACAGCGACTTGTTACGCCGATTATCCGACTTCCCAACCCCAGCGCAAATAGAATTTCAGTGTTAGAAGGGGTGATTGAGACAATTCGTTTTGGATACTTTGGCAGTCGGATCACCTTGCCTCTACCATCGGTAACAGAGATTGCCCCGAAAGCTAAGGAACTGCACAACAAAGCTATTAAGAAGAACTTAAACCGCATAACTGACGAAGCCTTTCCACCTCTTGAGGTGTGAGATAACGGAATTGACCCGGCATTAGTTTGCCTAAAGTCAATTCGGCAAAACCAACGCGCCGAAGTGATTTCACTGCGTGACCAACTGCCATTAACATTCGTTTGACCTGCCGCTTTCGGCCTTCGTGAATTGTAAGCTCGACAATACTTTCGTTTTGGTTGATTTTACTGGCCAGGACTTTGACTTCTGCAGGAGAAGTTATGCCGTCTTCCAAATTAACACCATTGCGTAGCTGTCCAACTGTTTCTGGTTTGACTATTCCTTCCACAGCAGCGCGATAGATCTTGAAAACATTATAACGTGGATGGGTAAGGCGATGAGCCAGTTCGCCATCATTTGTCATAAGCAACAATCCGTCTGTGTCCACATCAAGTCTGCCTACAGGGTAAACCGACTCCTTGACATCTGGCAACAACTCCATAACGATATGCTTAGCATGAGGGTCACTTCGAGTGGTTGTAAAACCGACAGGTTTATAGAGCAGCAGATAGGTCTTCGATTGAGATTGAATGAGACGACCATCAACGGCAATTGCGTCCTGATCAGGGTCAGCTTTTGTGCCCAGTTCGGTCACTGCTTGCCCATTGACGGAAACCCGCCCTCTTTGGATTATCCCCTCGCAAGATCGGCGAGAACCGTAGCCTGCTGCTGCGAGGATTTTTTGTAGTCGTTCAACCATTACGTCTCCGTCTAATTACTGCTGCAGCGATGAGTGCGGCAAAAATTGCCGTCCAAGCAGCACGCCTTGAACTTGATCCATTTCCTATCGGCACAGCTTTTTCGGCAACCAGAGGGATAATACCCACAGGACGACCGGCTTCTTTAACTTCGATAACACCGACTTGCTGACCCTCTAAAATCGGCGCTGTTAATTTGTCGTATTTTGGTTGACCTTTTAGATTAGCTGTATTCACACTTACTGGAATAACAGCCATCCCTGCAGCCCCAACAACAACTGAAACCGAGGACGATTCGCCGTTATCCACACTTACATCTCCGACTTTTGCCCCCGGCTTTGTATAAGGCCAGGCACGAAAACTTTTAAAACCGTAGTCAAGAAGCATTTTGGTCTCTGCCTGCCAGTTAGGACTTTTCATAACGACACTAATAATTCGAAATCCATTACGACTTGCACAGCCAACAAAACAGTGGCCGGCCGGAACAGTATAACCGGTCTTGATGCCCTCAAGTCCAGGATATTTCCCAAG
>JBAXQP010000090.1 GCA_037131655.1 bacterium
TCTTTTTTGTCAATGGCATCGATCATATTCAGAACTGTTTTTTCTGGTGCGCTTACTCTGAACATGAAGTACCAGACACCGCCTGCAGCAAGCGCTAGGATGACCAGGAGGCTAATGATAATCAGAGGGGCGGATGAGCTGCTTTTGGGCTCTTCCGGCCGTGTATAGCTTCTTGGATAGGCAGGCGCCTGGCTGGGAGCGGGTGGTTTTGTGTCAGGTGAAGATTGCTCAGAAGGACGAGCACCTGATACCGGAGGAGGAGTTGATGAGGGTTGGGTCGGAAGCACATCACCGGCATCTTTAGCACCCGAGCTTCGTTCCCATTCCATTATTACGTGAGCTTCGCCCTCTTTTTCCGTGCCGATTTTCTCCAGCAATCCTGCCGCGCCAGCATGCTTGGGATCACATTGCAGCGCTTCCATAATAAGCAGGCGCCCATCGTCTTTTTTCCCCATCTTTACATATTGAGCACCCAGGTTATAAAAGGCTTGAGCGATGCTGGGACGAAGAGATAAAGCCCGTTTGAAAGCTTCAACCGCTTCGTCGTTACGGTTGAGTTTCGAAAGACAAGCACCCAACATCGTCTGAAGATCGTAATCATCTTCGACTAACTTGCCGGCTTCCAGTAACTTTTGGATTACTTCTTCAACTTTTCCCTGCTGATATAACTCGAGCGTTAAAGCTCGAATTTCATCTGTTCGTTCTTCATGCATAATTTTCCCTATTCCTTCCCTAAATCCCCGAATTTAAATTGTTATAGGCTTATTCGAGATAGTGTCCTATAATTCCTCTTTTTTTGGTTATCTTCATGCAAACCGATAGAATTATGAACGAAATCAACCACAGAAAACCCATTTCTTAGTTTTCGTTCCCTATTCCCCTTAAATCGTCTCGATAGACATCTCAGCGCCGTGGGTTTTTAGGCGGTTTTGGGTTATTTGGAGTGCTTGGGGGGAGTGATCACAGGCTAAGAATCGACGGTTTAGGCGTTGGGCTACAGCAGGGGTGGTGCCGCTTCCGCAGCAGAAATCAGCCACTAAGTCGCCTTCGTCGGAGCTTGCGAGAATTATCTTTTCTAACAAGCCTTCGGGTTTTTGAGTGGGGTAACCGTTTCGTTCGTTGGTGCCGGTGCCCAATGTGAGTTCCCAAACATCTCTGGGTTGGGCGTATCTATATTGCTTACCGGTCTCTTCATCAATGTAGTAGGGCACGTTTTTATAACCGTAGTGGTGGGATTGGACAGATTTCTCAGGGATGACATTGAACTTGCGCTTGTCTGATACTTGGTATAGAAGGATCGTGTCGTGCTTTCGTCCAAAGTAGCGTTTGGTCACGCCGCCCGTGCGATAAGACCAGATTATCTCATTCACAAAGTTGTCATAGCCAAAAATTTTGTCCATCTCGACCTTCACATAATGAACCGCATGCCAATCAAGGTGGACATAGAGGCTGCCGCTGGGTTTCAAGAGGCGTTTGGCTTCAATGAGGCGGCTATTGAGCCACTTTAGATACTCTTCCAAGCCATTCTTCCATACGTCGCTAAAGGCTCGCTTTCCGTCTGAATTGTAGTGTTTGCCGCTATAGAATGGGGGGTCAAAATAGATGAGGTCGATGCTTTCGGACTCGAGTTGCTTCATGAGGACGAGATTATCCCCGAGAACAAGGCGGTTGGCGCTCATATCAATTCCACCGTCACCTGGCGGGGTTCGAGGTGTTCTTTTAGGTAATCCGCTAGCTTTTTAACTCCGGGCATTTCGGTTGGGCCATGGCCGGCATCAATTAGGGCAATCTTTCTGGCGATAGCCTCCCAAGTGTGATGATGGCGAGTTTCACCGGTCACCAAAACATCAACTCCTGCATGCTTGGCCTGGGCGAGATAGTCCCCACCGGAACCACCAACAACCGCAACGCACCGGATTAGAGTGTGGTCCGCTCCCCAATACCGGATTGGCTCATAGTCGAGAACCTTGCCGACAATCTTGGCGAATTCAGACAATTGTATTGGGTTTGGCAACCGTCCTATCCGGCCTATTCCCATCTGCGACATCGGCTTTAACGGATATACATCAAAAGGCGGTTCCTCATAGGGGTGAACACGCTTGAGGGTTTCAATTGCATCGTTTAAGTGGATTTCATCGACTGCCATTTCAATTCGCAGTTCGCTGACGGATTCCCTCTTGCCTGCATGGCCGATATGAGGATGGGAATCGGGAGGCGCTTCGAAAGTGCCTGTACCCTGTTGTGAAAAAGCGCATCGTTTATATTCGCCGACAACCCCGGCTCCTACTGCCGCCATTTCATCGATTAAACGGGACGCATTTCCCTCCGGTATGAAGGTAACGATTTTATACTGATGAGGCGTAATCTCACCACCGAGTTGGCGTACTTCGATAAGCTCTAGAGCTTCGGCGAGGGCATCATTAACTCCCCCCGGCGCAATATCGAGATTGGTATGAGCCGAAAAAAGCGCTATCTTGTGTTCACACAATGACTGAACGGCTTCACCAATTGGATCATCAAACGAAATGCTTTGTAAAGGACGGAAGATGAGAGGGTGATGCGTGACGAGCAATTGAGCGTTTTGGTATGAGGCTGCGGCAACAGTTTTTGGGGTGGCATCTAATGCGACCATGACCTTATTAACAACCGCTGAACGTGAACCGACCTGTAAGCCGATAGGGTCATTAGGGAGCGCATAGACAGGCGGCGCTAGTTTTTCCACTAGCGCCACGACATCTGCAACGGTTGTCTTAACGGGCTTCAGGCTTTCGCTCATTTACCCTCTCGATGATGTTAGTTCTACTTTGAACTCAAATTAAGGCGTGTTCGTGCGTATTCGATGGTCTGCTTAAGGCCGTCTTCTAGCTTGACCTTCGGTTCCCAGCCCAATACGGTCCGCGCACGGGTGATGTCCGGTCTTCGCCTTTGAGGGTCATCCGGGGTGACCGGTTCTTTGAAGACGATCTCACTCTTGCTTCCGGCCAGTTCTTTGATAATATTGGCGAATTCGAGCATCGTATACTCATCGGGATTGCCGATGTTGACCGGATCGTTGTAATTGCTGTTGGCCAAACGCCATAGAGCCTCAACGACATCCGAAACATAGCCGAAACTACGTGTTTGATCGCCAGGAGAATAGACGGTGAGCGGTTCATTTCTCAAGGCTTGGGCGATAAAGTTAGGCACCACGCGGCCGTCATCCATTCTCATTCGCGGGCCATAAGTATTGAACAAACGCGCGATGCGGGTGTCAAGCTCGTGATAGCGATGATAAGCCATCGTCATTGCTTCAGCAAAACGCTTTGCCTCATCATAGACCCCTCGAACGCCGACAGGGTTGACATTGCCCCAATAATCTTCTTGTTGAGGATGAATGGCCGGATCGCCATAAACTTCTGAAGTCGAAGTGATAAGGAATGTCGCTTTTTTTGCCTTTGCCAACCCCAAAGCTTTATGGGTGCCCAGAGCGCCAACTTTTAAGGTTTGGATGGGATATCTAACGAAATCAATAGGGCTGGCCGGTGATGCCAGGTGAAACACAAAATCAATAGGACCGTCGACGAAAAGGTATTCGGTAACGTCATATTTAATAAAAGAAAAATTCGGATCGCCCATGTGGCTAGCGATATTGTCTGTGCTGCCTGTAATCAGGTTATCGAGCACAACCACTTGCCATCCTTCTTTAAGAAGGCGATCTACGAGATGGGATCCAACAAAACCGGCTCCGCCGGTAACCAGTGCACGCGTCATGAATATCCTCCTAGCCTAAGTGTAGCATTCGCGCCTTAAGCTGTCAACTCTACCAGGTATAAGTAGGCTTACGAATAATCTTAATACTTCCTTCTAACCCCTCAATTTTTACCACTATCAGAAATAAAGTGTGGGGCTATGAGCATTTGTGTGGATTGATCAGTGGTATTTCGTTAAAGAAGAGGATTGCGAAAATTCCGCTAGTTGAAAAGAAGGAATATGGGTATTCTACGGAGAAGAGTAGGGTTTAGGTCAGAAAAATGGAGGGGACCTAGATGAGAACAGTATGGATATTAGTAATCGCGATTTTGACGATGGGTATTATCGGATGTGGCAAGCCAGACCCAAAGCTAGGTGACGTGCTCATTAACCCAAAAGACGGCGCTGAGATGGTGTGGGTTCCCGCTGGGGAGTTTACAATGGGCAGCACGGATGAGCAGACCGCCGCCGCACTGAAAGAGTTGCCGAAGGAATACCAGGAGATTCTCAAGTCCTTTTTTGATGCTGAGAAACCACAGCGCAAGGTGCACTTGGATGGCTATTGGATGTATAAGTACGAAGTAACGGTGGCGCAGTACCGTAAGTTCTGTGAGGCGACGAAAAGGTCATTGCCGAAAGCTCCAGATTGGGGATGGAAAGAGAATCACCCGATGGTGATGGTGTCATGGCAGGATGCAGCAGACTATGCGAAGTGGGCTGGTGTCGCTTTGCCAACTGAAGCACAGTGGGAGAAAGCGGCACGAGGAACCGATGGAAGAACATACCCGTGGGGTAATGATTGGGATGTCTCGAAGTGTGCGAACAGCGTGGGGAAAGAGTTAAAGAGTACTTATGTAGTTGGAAGCTATCCTGCCGGTGTAAGCCCTTATGGCTGTATGGATATGGCGGGGAATGTATGGGAGTGGTGTGCGGATTGGTATGATCCGAACTACTACATGGTTACACCGACCAAAAACCCGACCGGCCCATCAGGGGCGGTGACGTTCGAAGTAGCTGGCAGAAGTTTTGAGGGCACTCATGTGTGGCGCGGGGGTTCGTGGCTCAACGACTCCTACGATTACTTCCGCTGCGTCCACCGCCTCGCTCCGACGTACCGTTACCTCGGCCACGGTTTCCGTTGTGCCAGGACTCCGTAATTTCAGCTTTCCGCTTTACAGTTTGACTCTCAAAGGGGTCTGGGGGCTTGCCCCCAGACGCTCGTAAAATTGTGAATAGTTGCGGGCATAGCATTGTCGGATTTTTTGCGTATATCCCCCCCCCCATATAACCTAAAGTGTAGGTCAGTTGAATACTTATTGGATTTATAATCGCATGACTTTGATATTACGCAATTGGTTCTGTATGCGGTAGTCTATTAACATGGGATTCAGGCTCTGAACAACAATGGGCAATATGGGAATTGGCGGTAGGGGATTATGAAAGAAAAGATTATTGTTGCGCTGGATACCTCGGATATCGAGGAGGCAATCGGAACTATTAAAAAGCTTCGGGGGCATATTGACGCCTTCAAAATCGGCCAGGCGCTCACTTTAGCGAATGGGCTGAGCGCTATCGCTCGATTGCAGGATGAAGGCGCCAAGCGAATTTTCCTCGATCTCAAATTTCATGATATTCCCAACAGTGTTGCGCTGGGCGTTAAAACGGCAGCCCAATATGGGGTGTGGATGCTCACAATTCATACGAGTGGCTTGCAAGCCATGATGGAAGCTGCCGCTAATGCCGCCCAGTCTTCAAATCATCCTCCGCTGGTAGTTGGCGTGACCGTCTTGACCAGCATTAACGAAGAGGCTCTCCGCAATGAGCTCGGAGTAGAACGACAACTAAAAACTCAAGTTATTGAACTAGCAAAGCTGGCGCAAGAGTCGGGACTTGACGGGGTAGTCGCTTCTCCTCATGAGGCCTCTAGCATCCGCCAGGTTGTCGGAGATCAGTTCGTCATCGTAACCCCAGGCATACGCTCTGCCGGTGGCACAACTCATGACCAACAGCGCATCGCTACCGCTCATGAGGCAATCGCAAATGGAGCAAGCTATCTGGTGGTAGGCCGAGCCATAACCGAAGCCGACGACCCGATAGCAGCATTGAATAATCTCGTAGGTGACGGGCAATAGCAATCCAACGTATAGATTAATATGACCTCTATAAATTGGTGGAAACTCATTTCGGCAGTTTTGGTTTGCGAGCTTGCGGGTGTTATCGGGAGCGTTTTTACGATGTCGGCAATTCCTGCTTGGTATGAGACGCTAAAAAAGCCTTCATTTAACCCCCCGAACTGGATTTTTGGGCCGGTTTGGACACTTCTTTATCTCCTAATGGGGATTGCGCTCTATCTGGTCTGGCAGAGTAAATCGAACCCAGAGCTTAAGTCATATGCGCTCATCGCTTTTGGTGTTCAATTACTGTTGAATGCCCTCTGGTCGATTATTTTCTTTGGGTTAAAATCTCCAATGGGAGCGCTTGTTGAGATAGGTTTGCTTTGGGCATCTATCTTGGTGAGTATCATCCTTTTCTTTAAAATCTCACAAGTTGCGGGTTTCATTCTCCTGCCATATATTTTGTGGGTGAGCTTCGCTGCCATTCTTAATGCTGCTATTGCCATACTTAATCGGAAATGATTGATTCGGCTGTAAAAAAAGCGATTCAAAAAAATCTTCTCAAGCACTATCAAGCCACCAAGCGCAAGATGCCCTGGCGAGATAGTCACGATCCCTATGCCATCCTCGTGAGCGAAATCATGCTTCAACAGACACAGGTTTCGACTGTAACCGCTTATTATCAGCGTTTTATGCAGCGATTTCCTACTTTAGAGGCATTGGCAATTGCTCCGCTGGAGGCGGTGCTTCAGGTTTGGGAAGGGCTTGGTTATTATAATCGGGCACGAAATCTGCATAAAGCTGCTCAGGATATCATCGCCAATTACGGCGGTGCGCTCCCAACCAAAGCGGATAGGCTCCGGGAATTACCCGGGATTGGCCGTTATACTGCGGGCGCTATCTCCAGCATCGCTTTTGGGGAGCAAGAGCCTGTTGTCGATGGGAATGTCCAACGGGTTTTATCGCGTGTCTTTGGCGTGCGGGGAGATGTTTCAAAGGGAAAACCGCATGAGGCCATTTGGCAGTTGGCCCATGAACTCATTCCCTATGAGGCCCCCGGTGATTTTAATCAAGCGCTCATGGAGTTGGGCGCAACCATATGCCTCCCCAACGACCCCCGATGTGCCCAATGTCCCATGGGAAAAGAATGCATTGCGAACTTGGAAGGGCTTCAAGAGCAGTTACCTGAGCTAGGGGTTGGCAAAAAGAGTATTAGTGTTGTTGAAGTATCGGCGGTGGTTCTTCGTGGGGTTGAGACGCTGCTGACTAAGCGGTTTCCACAGGGCTTATGGGCTAGCTTATGGGAATTTCCCAGGGTTGCCCGATTACAGGGTGAAACTTCAGAACAAGCCGCCGTCAGAGCCGCTCATGAAATAGCCGGTGTCAAAGTTGAACCTGTAAAATTAATAATTACCATCAAACACAACGTCACCTATCACTCCATTACCCTCTGGGGTATCCAATGCGCCTATCTATCGGGCGAGCCTCACCCTATCGAGTGCGCAGAATGCCAGTGGGTTCCCCTCAAAAGCCTAGAAGGCTATCCCATGGCTGTCCCCCAACGTAAGATTGCCAAAGAGATAGAGGCGAAAGGTATACCCCTTTAATGTCATTACGGCCTTAAGGCCTACTCAGGATTAGACGATTGGTTAGATAGAAAAACTTCGGCAGCGGCGCTTCGCTCTGCTACCGAAGCATCGAGTTTAAGTTTGTCTTAATTTCCGAAAATACGCACTAATTAGCAATAAAGCTTGGGTGACGGGAGGGGGTTCCTTGAAATTAGAACGCTTTGCGGTGTACCATTAGCATATCGTGATGATAGCGACAGGAGGTCGAACGCATGAGCGCTCGTTTTACCTGGCTCGGCCATTCAACGTTTCGTGTCGAGACACCAGGCGGCAAAGTTATATTAATAGATCCATGGGTGCAAAGCAATCCGGCATGTCCTGATAGCGAAAAAGAATTCGATCAAATGGACTACATGCTCTGTACTCACGGCCATTATGACCATATCCAAGATGCTGTAGTCTTAGCTCAAAAGTATAAGCCCAAGGTTATAGCGATTCTCGAGCTATGTAAATGGCTGGAGAACAAAGGGGTCGAAAATCTTGTGCCTATGAACCTCGGCGGCACATTTGAAGTTGATGGTATTGCTATTACGATGGTTCGCGCCGATCACAGTTGTGGGATCATCGAGCCGGATGGCAACCTGACTTATGGCGGACATGCCTGTGGTTATGTCGTAACACTTGAGAACCATACCGCCTTTTATCATGCAGGCGACACAGCTGTTTTTAGTGATATGAAGCTAATCGCTGAAATTTACAGGCCGGCCCTTGCGATGCTTCCAATTGGAGATCGCTTCACTATGTCGCCACGGGAAGCTGTTTACGCGTGCCAGCTATTGGGATGCAACAATGTTATCCCGATGCATCACGATACTTTCGATTCGCTTACAGGAACTCCGCAGGAATTCCGAGCCCTAAGCCGCTATTTGGTTGGTATGAATATTATTGACCTTCTCCCAGGCCAAAGCCATGTGCTATCGGGCGCTGAGCATGGATTAGGATAATTATTGCAGTGAGTATGCGTGAGATTTGGCAGGAAGAATCAGAGCAGCGGCGAATATTATTATTAGCTTCTGTAACGAACATTCATTATAAACACCGAAGGAATTACGTTCATGACTAACAACGTCAACATTGAACTTTCCAGTGAAGAATTAAGGGTTGAGCCGGGCGGGACAGTCCAGCTTACCGTTTGTATAAAAAATCCTGGGACCGAGCCAGACCGGTTTCAAGTTGAAATAGAAGGCATTGATATGGAATGGTATGCCATTCCAGTGCCTGCATTTACGGTCGAATCGGGGGAAGAAAAAAAGGAAAGAATTCTTTTCAAGCCTCCACGTACCAGTGAAAGCCGTTCCGGAGTTTATCCGTTTATTGTCAGGGTGCGTTCTCTTGAGACGGGCAGTACCAGCATCGCTCAGGGCACTCTTATCATTCCGGCATTTCACCTGCTGACTACTGAGCTACTCCCTAAGCGTGGGACGGCTAGTTTTTTTAGGTCAACGGTGGAATACGAATTAACGCTTTCCAATTTGGGCAACACGGAGCTGACGCTTCAATTGTTTGCATCGGACCCGGAAGACGTCTGCATTTTCGAATTTGAATCTGAGCGAGTGGTTATTCCTGCCGGTGGACAAACGACTATGTTGATGCATGTTCAACCTGGCAGAAGTTCAGTTATTGGCCCCACTCGACTTTTCGGCTTTACCGTTACTGCGCGAGCGGTTGATAATGCCTACATTTCCTCTTCAACTCAAGGCCAAATTGAAAGAAAAGCGGTG
>JBAXQP010000091.1 GCA_037131655.1 bacterium
CCAGAAAGCTTTCAACGAGATTCAAAAGGCAGTTACTGAAAAAGCTGGAGCGGAGCACTTCGGTGGAGTAACCGTTCAGCCCATGATTAAGTTTGAAGGGTATGAAATCATCCTTGGGAGCAGTATCGACCCTCAGTTCGGACCTGTATTGTTATTCGGGCTTGGCGGACAATTAGTCGAGGTTTTCAAAGACCGAGCTCTCGCCCTCCCGCCTTTGACCACTACCCTGGCCCGCCGAATGATGGAACGAACCAAAATCTATACTGCACTGAAGGGTGTTCGTGGTCGCAAATCGGTCGACATGGATGAACTCGAACAGATAATGGTGCGCTTCGGCCAACTCGTAACAGAACAACCTTGGGTGAAAGAGATCGATATTAACCCGCTGCTTGCAGGTTCAGAAAAGATCGTCGCCCTCGACGCTCGCATTATCGTTCACGATCTTGATGTAACGGAAGCTGAACTGCCAAAACCGGCAATTCGACCCTATCCGTCCCAATACGCCGGCCCATGGACAATGAAAGATAATTCGGATGTTACTATCCGACCCATTCGTCCAGAAGACGAGCCGGCGCTAGCGCGATTCCATGAGAGCTTATCAGAGCGAACGGTTTACCTACGCTTCGTTCAAATGCTCAAGCTCAGTCAACGTGTTGCCCACGACCGCCTCGTTAGGATCTGCTTTAACGACTACGATCGCGAAATGGCGTTAGTCGGTGATCGCACCGACCCTGAAACCGGCCAGCCTCAGATCATGGGCGTAGTAAGGTTGAAAAGAGCGATTTCAACTAACGAAGCGGAGTTCTCAATCCTTATCGCTGATGCATTTCAGGGTAAGGGATTGGGAACAGAGATGCTGCGCAGACTTCTCGATGTCGCCCGTAAGGAGAAGCTATCAGCAGTTACTGCCGATATCCTTATCGATAACTTCATCATGCGCCACATCTGCGACAAACTTGGCTTCCGTTTCACCCGCCAGCAAGACGACCCCATGGTCAAAGCCCGCATCGACTTTCAGTAATCTTGTGATAAAGCCTCCCTTCGTTTCTTCGAAGGGAGGCTTTTATTTTGTTTTGAAGCTCATTTATTATTCACTCCAATAATCACGCGGGTAAAATGCATTTAAGTGAGCTTTTAATATGTTGCTGGAGAGACGATATGAGTTATGAATTAGGAATGAGAGCGCTTAAGCTTCAGAACCCCGAAAGGCTTGGACATACAGAATACTGTTCCAACCCTGCCCTAGTCAGAGCTGTCACAGGATTAGACCCAAATACCGACAGTTCCGCATGGACTAAGTTCTACGAGGCTTGGCAGATTGACTTCATGTGGAACACCCACGACGGCCCAATTGGCTTCTCAAAAGGACGATGCACTGATATGGGCCATGCCGTATTCCAAGAGGGCGGCACTGACTGGCGTGATACTGTTCACTGCCCCTTTAATTCAGTCGAAGAAGTGCTCGAATTCGACGCAGTGAAAGAATACGGGCTTATGCCTCTAGACGAGCTGACTGAATTTTACGAAAAACTTCTCCAGGGACAAAAAGGCTCTCCTTATATTAATACCGCCGGTTATTACAACACAATCGTTTCAGGCGCAATACAGATTTTCGGATGGGAGATGCTGCTAGCGGCGGCGGCTGACCAAGAACGATTCGAAAAAGTCCTCGACAGCATTTATGAAATCACTCTTCATCATTATAAGGCTTGGGTGAAGACTAGTAAAATCGATGCTTTTATCTGCCATGACGACATGGTTTGGAGCCAAGGTGCCTTCATGCACCCCGATTTCTACAGAAAAGCCATCTTCCCTCGCTATAAGAAACTTTGGAAAGTAATGCATGACGCCAATATCCCTGTTCTCTTCTGCTCAGATGGCGATTTCACTGAATTCATCGATGACATCATAGAAGCGGGCGCTGATGGGCTGATTTTTGAACCTATGACTAGTTTGGATTATGTTGTTGAGAAATACGGAAAGACCAAGGCAATCTTCGGCAGCAAGGTAGATTGCAGAACGCTCACTTTCGGCACAAAAGAACAGATTAAGCATCAAGTCGACGAGACGTTGAAGCTGGCAAAGGGATGCCCTGGCTTCTTTGCCGCTGTCGGTAATCACATCCCAAGCAACGTGCCCGTCGATAATTGCTTATATTATTTCGATTACCTTAGCATGAACTGGTTGAGATAGTTCATCTATTTTGATTTAACTTAGGAGTAAATATATTGGATAGGCAGTATTACATTGATTTAGCAAACCAAGGACTAAAAATGCCAATCGGGGCTGACCTCATACTTCGAGAAAAACCCGATGCTGAAGAAATATTGGTAGATGGCGAGATGCTAGGTAACGTGTTAAAAGAAACAGCGATACGCTTCAATACCCCCATTGCGCTTCCTCACATGGATCTTGAGCTTGAAAAGACATCCATGTTGACGGTTTTAGGTGTTCCATTGAAAGATATCCCAAGATATCATTTTAGTGAAGCTCCGACAAATGAAATGATTACTGAGTTAAAAACTGCCGCTACGAGCAAACAGAATCCTCAAACTAAAGCCAATGTTGAAGCCGTTGCCTATATTGCCAACAAAACTGACCTTCTACCTGTTGGGATGAGCATCGGTCCGTTTTCTTTAATGACAAAACTTTTAAGTGACCCCATCACCCCCATATTCCTCGCAGGCACTGGTGTAACTTTTGAGGAGGATGAGGATGTCAATCGAGTTGAAAGGGTACTGGATTTAGCAATCACTTTTATCCTTCAGTCGATCACCAATCAGATTAAGGCCGGTGCTAAGATCGTTTTTATTGCTGAACCTGCTGCCAACAAAGTGTATTTATCTCCTAAGCAGATTAATCATGGCTCCGACATTTTCGATCGCTACGTCATTAGGTATAACTTAATGATTAAAAAGCTTTTGAACGATAATGGTGTTGACCTGTTCTTCCACTGTTGTGGTGACTTAATCGACGAGATGGTAAGCAAATTCACTCAGCTAGACCCTGCGATTTTGAACTTGGGTAGTTCACGTAAGCTGTGGGAAGATGCCTCTCGCGTACCTAAGACTACCGTTCTGTTTGGCAACCTTCCAACTAAACAGTTTTACTCCGATAACTTGATTACACTTGATGATGTGAAGAAGCTTGCTTGCGAGATTACTAATAACATGAAACAAGCCTGTCACCCATTCATCTTAGGTTCTGAATGTGACGTACTTTGTGTTCCCGGATGTGAAAAGACCATAAAAGACAAAGTATCCGCTTTCATGAACATCTGCGAAAACGGTTGCAGCAATTAGGGAGGGTGTTAGGATTAAGGATTCAGTATCAAGATTGGGTTTATACCCTAATACTTAAATAAAAATCATGAACAAATTAATGGAAAAACTACTAAGTAAAACTCCAATCGTAACCGATGGAGCTTGGGGGACGGAACTTCAGCAAAGAGGCTTATTGGCTGGGGAATGCCCGGATGGGTGGAATTTAACACATCCTGAACTGGTCGAACAGGTGGCCTCCGCATATGTTGAAGCCGGAAGCCGCATCATTCTCACCAACACCTTCGGAGCAAACCGAATAACTCTGGCACGTCACCATCTGGCTGAACGCGCGCAAGAAATCAACCGAATAGGTGCTGAAATATCGCGAAAAGCGGCGGGAAGCCGCGCATTTGTCTTTGCATCAGTCGGCCCTACCGGTAAGTTCCTTCTTATGGGTGATATTGAAGAAGATGAGATGCGCTCTGTCTTCACCGAACAGATTGAAGCCCTCGCTAAAGGGGGAGCGCACGGAGTCGTCGTTGAAACCATGAGCGATCTGGATGAAACAGCGATTGCAGTATCGGTGGCTCATGAATTGGGATTAACGGTTGTTGCTAGCATGGTATTTGATTCCGGCAAAGATAACGACCGAACGATGATGGGAGCAACCCCTGAGCAAGTTTGCGAACGCTTAGCAGAAGCAGGCGCAGATGTGATAGGCGCAAACTGCGGCCAGGGTATCGAAAAGTATGTCCCCATTTGTTCCCGATTGCACCAAGCGACAAATCTCCCCATTTGGATTAAAGCGAACGCAGGATTGCCGCAATTAGTTGACGGAAAAACAGTTTTTCGCTCATCCGTGGATAGCTTCGTATCGTATGTGCCGGAACTTGTTAAGGCAGGCGCTAGCTTTATCGGCGGGTGTTGCGGAACTAGCCCTGAGTTCATAAGCGCTACAGTTAAAGCCTTAGGAGGTTAGTATGACCGGACGAGAGCGCATTCTCGCATTGATCGAAGGCAAGCCGATAGACCACCTGCCCTTCATGCCGATTACGATGACCTTCGCGTCAAAGAGAATTGGCGTAAGGTATCAGGACTATGCAACCAATTATAAGGTGCAAACCGATGGTCAAATATTAGTAGCTGAAGACTTCATAATAGACTACGTGAGTACTATCTCCGATCCTGCTTGCGAAGCTGCTGATACAGGCGCCAAGGTGGTCTTCTTTCCCGATCAACCTCCTGCGATCGAAGAGTCCTCGGCGTTACTTTCCGACATGAGCAAGCTGGACAAGCTAATAATCCCTAATCCCTACGGCGGAGGGAGAATGCACAACCGCCTAAATGCGATTGCGCTCATGAAAAAACAAGTTGGCTATAGCAAACTAATTGAAGGATGGATAGAAGGCCCCTGCGCTGAAGGAGCAGATTTAAGGGGCATCAATACTCTAATGACCGATTTCTACGATGAAGCTGAATTCGTTCACCAATTATTCGAGTTCGTTGTAGAAATGGAGCTAAAGTTTGCCGAAGCGCAACTAGCTATGGGCGCGGATATAATCGGCATCGGTGACGCCGCCGCTTCATTAGTGGGGCCGAAGATTTATAACGATTTTGTCTGGCAATACGAAAAGAAGCTAGTTGATGGCATTCATGCGCTTGGCGGATTGGTTCGGTTGCATATCTGCGGCGATACTCGTCCTCTTCTTGAAGGCATGGGAGGATTAGGCTGCGAGATTGTGGATTTAGATTATATTACCCCCGTCTCTGAAGGCAGAGATAAAATGGGACCAAGCCAAGTCATCAGTGGCAACATCGATCCCGTTCGAACGCTCAAAGACGGAACACCCGAAAGCGTCTACGAAGCAGTTGCCGAATGCCACAAGCAAGCAGGAAACCGATTTATTGTAGCCGCAGGTTGTGAAGTACCAAGAGATACCCCACCAGAGAACCTTCATGCCATGCTGGATTATGCCAAAGAGCACACACCATAAGTTGCCTTATTCTTATTTATCAGCTGTCAGGAGATTTAATTGCACAGACCGACCGATCACCGAAATGTTGACCTTTGGCAGCTAAACTTAGACATTGCTTGCAAGAGAGCAGGCAAAAAGGTCATTTGGCAGCCTCGTATCCTTTGTTATTTCGCAGATCGTAGTTTTAGGGGGGAACCGCTTCCTGAACCCTATGAAGGCATGACGACACCTGAGATTTACCGTTCGCTTGGATGTTCCAATCGTATTTATGATTTTAACGCCTGCTTTCGTTCAACTGAGGCTAACGTTACCTTCAAAAGTGAACCCTTAGGCTCAAATAAAGAAGTTTATCTTATCGAAACTCCCGTTGGCACAATGTCATCGATTAGCCGCAGCACCCCCAATAGTTTTGCCCGGATACAAGAAAAGCGGTTGATTGAGAGACCTGAGGATATGAAAGTCGCCACTTGGCTAGCCGACCATACCGAATGGGAATGGAACCAAAACAAGTACGAGGAAATATGCAACGAATGGGGACGCCTCGGAGCGCCAAACATATATATGCCACGTGTCAACGTTCAAGACCTCTATATCAACACCATGGGGGTCGAACGTGGCGTCTATGCGCTCATGGAATGGGGCACAACGGTCGATGATTACTTCCGCGCCCTGCATGAAAGTCATCTGCGCCTCATCGAGGTAATTAACAAGTCTCCAATCGAACTTATTAACTTCGGAGATAATATTCATTGCGCAACGCTTTCCCCTGCCCTTTACGAGAAATATGTGCTGCCTGCTTATATTGAGCGCTGCGAAAAGCTTCATCAATGCGGCAAATTCGTAAACTCGCACTGGGACGGTGATACGAAAGCAATCCTCAAATACGCCAAGATATCCGGTCTCGATGGGATAGAAGCAATCACCCCTCTCCCACAAGGTGATGTCACTCTAGAAGAGATAAAAGAAGCGCTTGGGGATGAGATTGTTTATATGGACGGCATCCCTGCGGTTTTATTTGATACGACCTACTCAGAAGAAGAACTCGCTGAATTCACCGAGAAGCTCATAAAGCTCTTTGCTGGTCAGCTTATCCTTGGGATTTCTGACGAGATGTCCTCCCAGGGTGATATCGAGCGCATTCGTTTGGTGGGTAAGATTGTGGATGATCATAATGCAGGAGTGGCAGCCAATTGAGCGCAACATCGAGAGAATTAATGTACCAAGCCTTGAACTTCGAGAACCCCTACCGTGCGCCACGCGACCACTGGACTTTGCCGATTGCAGCAAATACTTATCCTAATGAGCTTAAAGAGATTTCTGAAGCCTTTCCAGGAGACATTCAGGGAATTAGCGGGCACCTGTCGCAACAATCTCCGATCACCAGTGGACACCCTTACCTCAAAGGTGAGTATGTAGATGATTGGGGCGCAAAGTTTATCACAATCCAAGACGGTATCCACGGTGAGGTCAAAAAACCGCTTATCAAAGAGTGGTCATCCGATGTGCCTAAAGTCCATATCCCGCGAGAGTGGCAGACTATCAATATGGAAGCTGTAAACCGAGATTGTGCAACGACGAATAAGTTCACGATGGCAGGAGTATGCCCGCGTCCCTTCGAACAGCTTCAATTTCTTCGCGGGTCGGCTGACCTAATGGCTGATTTAATGGACCCGGAACCTGAGATGCTAGCATTCATACAGGATATGCATAACTTTTATTGCGAAACGCTTACGCTATGGGCAAAGACGGATATTGACAGTCTGCAGTTTATGGACGACTGGGGAGCACAAAGCGCCCTTCTTGTCTCCCCTGCCCTCTGGCGGCATTATTTTAAACCTATGTACCGTGACTTTGCTCAGATCGTCCATTCAGCAGGCAAAAAGATATTCATGCACTCTGACGGTCATATTTTAAGCATTTATCCCGACCTGATCGAGATTGGAATTGATGCCCTTAACAGCCAACTCTTCTGCATGGGCATCGAAAATCTAAAGCCCTTTGCGGGCAAGATTACTTTTTGGGGTGAAATCGATCGGCAACACCTGCTGCCTAACGGAACCGTAAACGACATTGACCAAGCCGTAACCAAGGTGTACGAGAATCTGTGGCACAACGGTGGTTGCATCGCCCAATGTGAATTCGGGCCTGGGGGAAAGCCAGAGAATGTGCTCCAGGTCTACGAAAGTTGGGACAGATTGACGATAGGAGACAAGAAATGACGCCAAAAGAACGATTTATCGCCGCTTTGAACAGGCAGCCCATAACAGGACGCGTACCCCACTGGGAACTGGTCTTCTATCTAACAATGGAAGCATTCGGCAAGGTGCACCCTGAACACCGCGCCTACCACCAATGGGATCAGATGGAAGAGAAGGAACGCCAGCTTCATCGAGAGGATATGGCAGATGTTCGCATCGCTTCAGCTGAACGTTTCGGGCATGATGCCATAATGTTCTCTGCCAACCCCTGGCGTGATGATGAGATATTACGACAGCTAGATATCCTGCGAGACAAGATTGGCGATAAGTACTGCCTTCTCATTCACGGAGATCCAACACTCGGTATGCCGGATGGTGGCTCGATGTTCGAGTTCTCCTGCCGTTTAGCCGATGAGCCAGATAAAGTTAAACAAGAGGCAGAAGCAAGCGTAGAACGTTCACTGGAAAGGGCTGAGAAGCTGATGAAACATGGGGAGCTGGACGGTTTCGCCATGTGTACCGATTATTGCCTCAACACGGGACCTTTCCTAAGCCCATCTCAGTTCAGCGAGTTCGTAACCCCCTACCTCGCCAAGGTTATCAAAGGCTATCGGGATATGGGCTTTTATGCAATCAAGCACACCGACGGCAATATCATGCCCATTATCGACCAACTTGTCCAAGCTAATCCCCATGCCCTCCATTCAATCGATCCACAAGCTGGTGTTGATATTGCCGAAGTCAAACGCCTCTATGGCGATAAGGTGTGCCTTATCGGCAATGTTAACTGCGGCCTTTTGGATACAGGCACAGACGAAGAGGTCATTGAATCCGCGCGTTACGCCCTCAAACACGGCATGCCCGGCGGCGGTTATATCTTCTCCACCAGCAATTGCATCTACACCGGCATGAAGCTATCCCGTTACGAACTGATTTTGGATGTTTTACATAAAGAAGGCAATTACCCGCAAAGTTAGCGGTGTATTCTCACAAACAAACCTAAAATCCCTAGGGTTAGCTGCATTAACTTGTAATCGGAACTTTAGCTGGACTACAATAGTAATAGCAATTAAAGACACGTAAGCTAAAGATAAAACAGTCCGGTTTTGCTCCCAGTAGTAAAGATTGAGGGTTTATGAAGGCAGATACAAAATCAACAGGCGATGTGACATTTCTTCCGGCATCAAAAAATATCGCTTCAGAAAATGGCCGTACATTACTGAAACTCGCTCAGTTATCCAATGTTTCGATTTACAACACATGCAGCGGTGTTGGTACCTGCGGAAAATGTCTTGTTAAAGTAAATGGCCCCCTAACGGAGGTCACTAAGGTTGAGCGCAGGTTCTTATCGGAAGAACAGCTTGCTCAAGACATGCGTCTAGCCTGCCAGTGCCACGCATTAGGCGATGTTACCGTCGAAGTGCCCGTTCATGAAAAGCCCCATATTCTCTCTCAAGGACTACGTATAACGGTTCCACCAAAGCCTAATATCGTTAAAGACCTCGTTGATTTGCCCCCGCCATCAGTGAACGATCAAACGGATGACCTAGCGCGTATCCGCAGGGCATTAGGTATGAATGAGCACTCGCGAAGTGTAGAACTTGGACTACTTAAACTTCTACCAAAGGCTATCAGGAGCGATGACTTCTTTGTTACTGCTGTACATGCAAACGCCAAAATCATAGCGGTTGAGCCAGGCGACACTAGGAACAAGTTGTACGGTGTTGCTTTTGATATCGGAACCACTACTGT
>JBAXQP010000092.1 GCA_037131655.1 bacterium
ATAAACAACAGGCCTCACTAGCTCAACGGCTGGACATCACTGATAATATCCGCCTCTATGACCCAAGCAATATGACCGATCTTGTCATCTCGTTCCCCGAACAGTGTCGACATGCGATCGATATCGGTCAGCAAATCGACATCGATCCTCCGAACAAGATTAAGTCCATTTTAGTAACCGGACTCGGTGGATCAGCTGTTGGGGGGGATTATCTCCAGATTCTTTTCAATCGATTCGGAAGCATTCCCGTAGCTGTTAATCGAGATTACGACATCCCCAGTTGGGTCAATAAAGAAACATTAGTATTTGCCAATAGCTACTCAGGCAATACGGAAGAAACCCTCTCAGCCTATTCACAAGCTAAAGTAAAAGGCGCTCATGTTTTTTGCCTAACAAGCGGTGGTCAACTGATGAGCCGCGCCAAAGATGACGGCTATCCAGTCATCACAATCCCCGGAGGTCAACCGCCAAGAGCTTCTCTTGGTTATATGTTCCTGCCAATGGTGATCATGTTTATGAAGTGGGGTTGGCTGCCGATGGGGAATTCTTCCCAACACACTTTTGATCAACTTACAGGCTTACGAGATGATGCCAATATCGATATTCCAACCGAAATAAACTTTGCTAAACAGCTAGCAGTAAACCTTTTTGGAAATCTCCCTCTCATTTATGGCGAAAGCTACAAGGCTGTTATCGCCAATCGCTGGAAGTGCCAATTTAACGAGAACACAAAAATATTGGCCTATTCAAACGCCTATCCAGAACTAACTCACAACGAAATAATGGGTTGGGAACAAGCGAAACTGCAAGCGGATAATCTAGCGGTATTAACTCTTACCGACGGTCTGGAAAGTCCAAAGATGAAAACGAGAATGCATGTCATGACAGAGAAGATGAACTCTGCAGCATTCCAGCAAGTAATAGAATTCAACGTAAAACATTCCGGCGGCTCCGAAACCGGCGATTTCCTGGACCGAATGCTAAGAATGACTTACCTTGCCGACTTCGTCAGTATCTACCTAGCTGCCCTCTACAAGGTAGATCCCTACATTATCGGCTCGATAAATGACTTGAAGAGCGCTTTATCGGTTGTTAAGTAATAACTGTTGTTTCTGTGATAGTTTGCATAAACTTTCAAGCAGATAGCCACGGGCACAAATACCTCCCATAGACACTTTTGACAAAGATAATGGGCGGCCCTAGTGGGGCCGCCCATTATGAAGTTGACCGAGAATAACTTACCCTAAAATTCCGCGTTCTTTGGAGTTCGTGGAAATGGGACTACGTCGCGAATGTTCTTCATCCCCGTAAGGAACATCATCATTCTCTCAAAACCAAGTCCAAAGCCTGCGTGCGGGGCGCTGCCGAAGCGGCGAAGGTCTAGGTACCACCAATAAGCGCTCTCATCCAATCCCTGTTCGCGAATACGTTCGACAAGAACATCATACCGTTCCTCACGCTGGCTTCCGCCGATAATCTCGCCTATACGAGGCACTAGCACATCCATCGCACGAACCGTCTTATCGTCCTCATTCACGCGCATATAGAAGGCTTTTATAGACTTTGGATAGTCCGTCACGACCACCGGTTTCTTGAAAAGCTTTTCAGTCAAATACCGCTCGTGCTCAGTCTGAATATCCATTCCCCACTCGACAGGGAATTCAAAAGTCTCACTGGATTTAAGCAACAAATCAATAGCATCGGTATAAGTGATGCGCTCGAACTTCGATTCCAATACATGATTCAGTGTTGAAATTACAGTTTCATCAATCCACTTGTTAAAGAATTCCAGATCGTCAGGACATTCATCCATTACGCGCTTGATGCAATACTTGAGGAACTCTTCTGCAAGCTGCATATCGCCTTCGAGGTCACAAAAGGCCATCTCCGGCTCGATCATCCAAAATTCTGCCAAATGGCGAGGGGTATTAGAGTTTTCAGCTCTAAAAGTGGGACCGAAAGTATAGACATCGCTGAAAGCCATAGCAAATATCTCGCCTTCGAGTTGACCGCTAACCGTCAGAAAAGCCGGCTTACCGAAGAAGTCGTCATTATAATTAATACGGCCATCTTCCGCTCTAGGCAAGTTCATCATATCAAGAGTGGTCACCCCAAACATCGCCCCAGCGCCTTCACAATCCGATGCGGTTATGATAGGAGTCTGAACATACATGAATCCGCGCTCTTTGAAGAACTGGTGAATGGCAAAGGCGAGCGAGTTACGCACACGAAAGACCGCGCCAAAAGTATTTGAACGAGTTCGAAGGTGAGCGATTTCACGCAGGTATTCGAGCGAATGCCGCTTTTTTGAAAGAGGGTATGTCGTCGCATCAGCCGACCCGAGTACTTCGATGCTTTCCGCTCTAAGTTCAACCGCTTGACCTGCCGCCGGTGATTCAACCAAAGAACCTTTCACTGACAAGCAAGCGCCTGTAGTTACCTGCGATAAAACATCAGCCGGTACAACCCCCTCAGGAATAACCACCTGCAAATTCTTGAAGCACGAACCGTCATTAACTTCGGCAAATGAGACAGTCGCAGAATCTCGTCGAGTACGAACCCATCCATTGAGTATTAGCTCTGTCCCTACCGGTTGTTCAAGCGCCTGCTTAACACGAATTCCCCGATTTATCATCATTTCTCCTATTAAATTCACGTTTGTACAAACAATTATAGCAGAGGGCTTGAACTCGAATCAAACTTAGTGACGACGACGCTATGGGTATATTTCACATCAGGTAGAATGAAAATACTATGGCTGAAGAGAAAAAGAAATTCAAAGTGGCGTTGGCAAATGCTTATGGGTTTTGTTTTGGGGTGCGTCGGGCGGTGCAGATTGTTGAGCAAGCTCGGCAAGAGCGATTTGGAAAGCTGACAACCCTTGGGCCAATCATCCATAACCCACAGGTTGTCAATAAGCACCAGCAGATGGGCATCGAGTTGGCAGCTAATCTCGAAGACATCTCTGATGGCACCGTAGTCATGTCCGCTCATGGAGTTCCACCAAGTACTATCCAACGAGCAAAAGAACTCGGGCTTGATATAATCGACGTTACCTGCCCCTTCGTCGTCAAAGTCCACCGCGCCGCCAAAATAATGGCGCAAGAAGGCTACACTATTGTAATTGTAGGCGACAAAGGCCATAGTGAAGTCAAAGGGGTGCTTGGCACGGTTGAATCGGTCGGTGGCAAGGTCTTTGTTGTCTCAACACCGGAAGAAGTTGCCGATCTGCCAATTGGCAGAAAAGTCGGCGTTGTTTGCCAGACAACCCAAAAGGCATCCAACTTTGCAGCCGTTCTGGGAGAAATCGCCCTCCGCTCGTACGAAACACGCTCCTACAATACAATCTGCGGCGCAACCGATGAGCTTCAATCAGCGGCACTGGCTCTAAGCAACGAATCGGATGTCATCCTGGTTATTGGCGGTAAAAACAGCGCCAATACTCGCCGTTTACGAGATATCTGCGAATCGCATGGGGTGCCCACATATCATATCGAAACCAGAGATGAAATTCAGCCTGAATGGCTCGAGGGCAAGAGCGTTGTAGGAGTAACCGCCGGCGCTTCAACTCCAGATTCCGTAATTAATGATGTTTTAGACTGGCTTTCATGTGGCGAGGTTCGCGTCCCAGAGAATAAAAAGCCATATGATATTCCACGCGACACGAAATAAATAACAAAACTTTTTCAATTAGCTTCAACTCTCTCCCGCACATTACCTAGTGATCATAACAGGGTGCACCGATAATTTGTTTTGGCACAGCCATCCTGGTCAAATGACCAGGTCGCCTGATGTTAATTCGCAGGAGGTAGTCCTGGATGAGATTACGCCAGACCAGCACTGCACGGTTGGTACCTATCAGTGTCGCTAGTGAAATCACCGGTGTAGAAGTACACACATTACGCTATTGGGAAAAGGAATTCAATGAGTTCTTCGATCCCGTTCGTACAACCGGTGGACAACGCAGGTATCGACCTGACGACATCGAGGCGGTGCTTTGCATCAAACGTTTACTCAAAGACGAGATGTATAGCATTGCAGGTGCACGCAGAGCGTTGCGCGCACGAAAAGAGCGCCAGGTGGCTTAATTGTCAACTTGGCGCCTTGATAGCTTATTTATATTGTTTTTTGAAATGAAGCTTTCAGGAAGCAGGCGCATAGATGAAACGATCTGCCTGCTTCCACTATCCCCTTAATCAGAAGGTGGACTATGATATCCAAAGCCAATCAATCCGCTTCCAAGAAAAGAACGAAAAATCCAACTCCAACAATCGAAGAGTTTATCGCTCTCGGCCGTAACTATATGGAAGCTAGCGATTTCGTTAATTTCGAAAAAACACACGCCAAAGCTCTAAAATTTTATCCTAACGAACCGGAACTGAATTATCAGGCCGGTTTTGTGCGTTTATATAACAAACAGGAAGATGACGCTTTGGAACCGTTCCTTAAAGCATGGGCTTCGGATGACAACAAGGAACGAAACGCACGAGCTTTACTGATCTTACGCGATTACTTCCTATGTAAGGCAGATTGGTTAAAACGCCGAAGGGGATTGCCGACTACAAATCTACAAATTAAACAAGCACGCCAAAGCGCAAAGATCATTAAAGAGACTCTGGAAGCATCCGGCTTGACGGTCAATGATAATGAACCAGTTGGAGGCTCTCTTTCACTTTGTATGATCGTTAAGAATGAAGAACGGTTCTTGGCACAATGTTTGGATAGTGTAAAAGGACTGGTGGATGAAATTGTTCTTGTAGATACAGGTTCTACCGATAAAACCGTTGAGATAGCAAATAAATATGGCGCAAAGGTTTTTTATTCGGATTGGACAAACGATTTTTCAGCGGCTCGAAATGTCTCATTATCGCATGCGACATGTGATTGGGTCTTGGTGCTCGATGCGGATGAAGCTTTGGACATTGGCAGCTTCCCAATCATTGAGGAAGCTATCTCAAGACCGCAATTTGGTGGATACTTAACCTCCATCCTCAGCTATCTTAATGCTAATAACAAGAACGATGTCTTCACACACCCCACTGTGCGCCTTTTCAGACGTTTGAGCTGCGCTAAGTTTGTGGGCAGTATCCATGAACAGGTAATGGCATCAATCAATGAACCTGGACACCAAATCGGATTTCTTTATGGAACATCAATCCTGCACTATGGATATGAAAAGACAATATCGGCTGAGAGAAAAAAGAATGAACGCGCCATTGAAATGCTCGAGAAAGAAGTCAAAAAGAACCCGGATAACCTCTTCCAGATTTTTAATTTAGCAAACACCTATTATTGCGATAAGCAGTATGTAAAAGCCATCGAGATATTATCGAAGAAAGCTGAGCTTATCCCATTAGACTGGTCGATAGCTCCTGCTACATATCATATCTGGGCCGCTGCGCTTGTGGAACTACATCGAGAAGAGGAAGCGCTTAAAGTTGCCGATATGGCATCGAAATTTTCGTTAGGTATGCCTCCGCTTCTATATTTGAGAGCATTGTCACTCCTTCGGCTTGAAAGATATGAAGATGCTCTAAAACAGATACGTCTGATACGCGAAACGAATTGGACAAGCGAAGCGGTGGGTGATTTAACAGTAATGACCTACAAAGCGGATGCCGTTGAAGGTCAAGCGCTGGTTGAGTTAAAGCGATATGATGAAGCCGAACCCATCTTATTGAAAGCCTATAAACAAGCGCCTGACTACCCTGCAATCCCATATGCCCTTGGAAAACTATATGGAATCAAGGGTCGGCTGGATAAAGCGGATAAGTTGCTGCGAAGCGCAGCCGCTAACAGTGAATACGCCGCTCCTGCCCTTAGTACTTTGGCCGATTGTTATATTGAACAAGGTTTAAAGTCAAAAGCTGCTGCAGTATGGGGCGAAATTTGTGATATTCTGCCTAATGATATTTCATTCTGGCAAAAATGGAATTCCCTCGCAGAAGAGGCGCAGGATCATTTCCAGATAGTGCTCTCATACCAGTGGCTCTCTTCTCATGGCCCAATGATAAGTACGCATTACGTGAATTGGGGACGCGCTCTTGTAGCGTTAGGACAATTTGAAGAGGCCCTCCAGAAATATAAAGTTGCCATAGAAGCCAACCCAGATGCAAATGCATTCTTCAACGCCGGAGACCTACTATATCATCTTGGAGCCTATAATGAGGCTTATAATACCTATCAAATCGGGCTTGAGATGGACAGCAAGTGTACAGAAGGTTGGTTTATGCTCGGAAATAGTTTATTACAGATGCAAATATACGACGCTGCTCGCGTAGCTTTTAAACAAGTACTAACTCTTTCACCCAACCATGAAGCAACGATCGATACTCTTGATCTCTTAGAAGAAGCAACAAAACAAGCGGTTTCTTAAAGGAATTATAAACTTTCCACTCGAAGCTTCGGCAGAAATACTGCCGAAGCTTCTTTGCATATCAAGATATAACCCCGCAAATCCTCAATCCTAATCCAGATGCCCCCTCCCTTCCCTGCCCCGCACAGAGTCGGGAAAAGGGTTTCGGATTCTGCCTTTCGCCTTTCGCCTTTAGCCATTCGCCTAGTCTGACCAGTGGATGACTGCACCGATAACGTCGGGGGCATTGTTTTTATTGATTCGATCGTACAAATCAGGCGCTTCTTCAGGGGTAACGCAATGGGTTATCGTTTCTTCCCATTTCAGCGTTCCCATCGCCATCTGTTTTGTGACGGCTCTTCGGCAAGGCTCAAGGCCATCGTTGCAGGGGTAATACATCTCGAGCATTTTCCCATGCGGCAAACCAAAGTTGAAAGATACTTGTGAACCATAATTGCCTTGCCAAACGAATTTCCCGCGCTCACGGCAGAGTTGCATCGCAGGCTCAACTAGTTCAGGAATGCCCGTTGCCTCAAAAACCACATCCGCGCCATTCTTTCCAAGGCTCCTCAATTCAACATTAGCATCTTGCTTGGAGCTATTAACGAGGTAATCTGCGCCAAATTTCTTGGCCATTGCAAGCCGCTTGTCATCGATATCAACCGCCATCACTACCGCTCCACGAGCGGTACATGCGGCAACCACCCCAAGGCCAATAAGGCCAACCCCATGAACGACAACGATATCGCCCATTCTAACTCCAGCCATATCCGTGCCGAAAAAACCAACCGCTGGCATCACGAACATACCCGCCACAGCCATGTTAATCCCTTCGGGAGCATGGGCGCATCCATGAGCTTTCTTTGGGTCCATTAGAGTATAAGCACAGTGCGTTCCTGCCGCAGAGGATACAGGCGAACCGTCAGCCAAGGTCATCTTTGAGCCGTCACGATAATAAATCTTATCGCCGACTTTAAAGTCCTCGACTTCACTTCCTGCCCAATCAACCACCCCGGCACCTTGATAACCAGTGCATAGAGGGTATGGCCCCCAATTAAGCTTGCCGCGAATGATCGCAAACTCCGTTCCGATACTAACACCAGTATATAATGCGCGAACAAGAATATCTTTCGAAGTCGGTTCCGGAAGAATCACATCAGAGAGGGTAAAGTTCTGCTTTTCATCACAAATAAGTGCCTTCGTTTGCATAACAACTCCTTCATCCAAAGCCAAGCCGTAACTAGGCTTTATTGCTGACTAAAGTATAGACCACTGCAAGTTAGGATTTCTATTAACCAAAGGGAAAGAGCTAGCATTCAAAGATATTTATGAGCCTAAAGACAAGACAACTCTTTAGAGCAATTCTTGATATGCTCACTATCTACCATTTCTCATTCCTGTCGTTGACTCTCCACTCCCCTGCCGGTAAACTATAGCTCAGTTTAAGGGTTTGCTTTAAATCAGGAGGATTTCATGACCGCAAAAGAACGCTTTTATTTAGCTTTGAACCATAAAGAAGGGGATCAAATCCCCATGCAAGATAGCCCTTGGAGCACTACCATTGAGCGATGGCGCAAGGAGGGAATGCCTGATGTATGGGTTGATGACTATTTCGGTTTCGACCATATGCGGGGGCAAAACGGTGATACCGGATTCCGCATGGAAACTGAAGTCATCGAAGAGACCGATGAATTTATTATCGTGCGTAATGGCAACGGCGCCATCACAAAGAACTGGAAGCACACCACCTCCACACCGGAAATGATTGACTTCACCATTAATTCACGCGAAAAGTGGGAAGAATACAAACCGCGGTTGGCCTGGGCCGATGATCGTGCAGATAAGGACCCTTCCACAAACAAGGGTTATCATGAAGCGGGTGATTGGGTGAACTTCAGCGATGCTATTGGCTATGATCGCACACAAGCTATCGTAGGCTCCGAGCGATTGTTAACCGCTATGGCTGAAGACCCGGATTGGGCTAAAGATATGTTTATGACCTGTGCTCTGCTTATCCGCCAGGTTGCTGAACAGATGGTCACCAATGGCTACGAATTCGATGGCGCATTCCTTTACGATGATGTGGGCTACCGCAACGGCGCTCTTTTCTCGCCGCGCATGTATCGCGAAATGATTCAACCTGCTCATAAGCACGTATGCGACTTCTTCCGTTCTAAGGGCAAACCGGTCATTCTCCATAGCTGCGGTTGTGTCAAAGAGCTTATTCCCGATATCATCGACGCCGGATTTACCTGTCTGCAGCCGCTCGAAGTGAAGGCGGGGATGGATGTTATTGAACTCAAGAAAGCCTACGGTGACAAGCTGGCCTTTATGGGCGGTATTGACGTTCGCAAAATGGCGCATCCCGATCCGAAGTTAATCGAAGAAGAAATCGTCACCAAAATCCCCTTCGCGATGAAGGGCGGCGGTTATATTTATCACTCCGACCACTCAGTGCCGGATAACATCAGCTTCCAACAGTATTGCCACGTCATTGACCTGGTCAAAAAGTACGGAAAATACTAGAAACTTTAACTTCACTTGATCGCTGCATCAGGTTTAGCTTAGCGATGGATACCGTTGCGGAATGTGCGGAAATAGCGTGCAGTACACCGAACTGGCAAAAGCCTCGGTGTACTGCATTTACTATATGATCACTCATGGGTCGAGTTAACTTCGCCAACACCTCAACTCATCTGCTATAATGAATTACGTAAAGGGGAGTAGCTACTTCGGGTAGAGTCAACATAC
>JBAXQP010000093.1 GCA_037131655.1 bacterium
ATTCGTTTTTCGAGGGCAAAACCGGACAGATTTTTGGACTTTTTTCAATAATTGTGTGATTTGGGGTGTATTACTAGCATGAACGAACTTTTCAGTTAGTTTTTCAGCCTTGATATTCTGTGATGATCTATTGACACTATGACCCCCAACCTTCTCATTATCAAGCAGGAATTTAGGGGCTTGTTGCGGGTAATCTTTGAGGCGTAAACGTCGTTGGGCTCCAAAGAATGTGGAAGGCAGGCCGAAAATATGGCACATGAATATCCGGTGACATTAACGTGGTCGGGCGGACGTGATGGTAAGGGTGAAATCGTACTTGAGAATGGGATAAAAGTTCCCATTTCGATAGGCAAATCCCTCGGAGGTCTTGGAGAAGGCAGCAACCCCGAAGAGCTTTTGACCACTGCGGTCGGAGCCTGTTATGTAATGACCTTTGGGCTTGTCGCTTCGAACCGAAAGCTCCCTGTGGAATCGCTTTCAGTGCAGGTAAGCGGCACACTCGAAGGCGCCCTAACGGATTTGAAGTTCACCAAAATTCTAATTCGACCGAAAATACGAGCCAATTCGCCTACACCTGAACAGCGGGAGACGATAATGCAAACCGCCCATAAGGCAGAACAGCTTTGCATCATATCCCGCACTTTGAGGGGCAACGTCGAAATTATTGTTGAACCCGAAATTGAGGAGGTCTGAAATGCGTCGTCGCCTAATTGCCGGCAACTGGAAAATGAACTTAACCATCCCCGAAGGCATCGCTTTAGTGGATGCGATTATACGAAGAGTCAAAATGCGCCCTGACGTTGAAGTGGTCGTATGCCCACCCTTCACGAGCCTGAGCGCTGTTTATGAAGAAATAAAAAGCACCACCATCACCCTTGGCGCCCAAAACATGTTTTGGAAGGATTCGGGAGCCTTTACCGGTCAGGTTTCTCCCCCCATGTTGGTTTCCACGGGATGCACTTATGTTATTCTCGGCCACTCCGAAACACGCGGTCGTTTTGGTACGTCTGATGAGACGGTTGATAATAACCTGGGCTATTTCTCCGATACCGATGTGACCATAAATTTAAAAGTTAAAGCTGCGCTTTATCACAACCTAAAGCCAATTCTCTGCTGCGGCGAAACGCTTGCTGAGCGAGAAGCAGGGAATACCGATTCGGTAATTGCCAACCAGATATCCAACGGATTAGCCGGAATTGAAGCGGTTGAAGCGTTTGATATGGTCGTTGCTTACGAGCCGGTGTGGGCAATTGGAACCGGCAAGGTTTGCGAACTTTCTGAAGCTCAGCGAGTATGCGCGCTGGTTCGTCAACAGCTCAAAGCAGTCTTCAACGAGGAAGCGGCTGAGAAAATCCGCGTTCTTTATGGAGGCAGCGTCAAGGGCAGCAACGCCGCCCAGCTTCTCAAAGAGCCTGATATTGACGGTGCTCTTGTAGGCGGAGCAAGTCTAGATGCCGATGAGTTCAAAGCAATTATTGCGAGTATCTAATCAGCACATATGCAACAGGGGGTCTGGCTAAGCCAGACCCCCTGTTTGTTTATTTCGATGGTTTGGCGGTTGAAACCGCAGCTGATATTGGCGAAGTCCACCTTCGTGGACTCTTCCGAATAGTCCGCGTAGGCGGACTTTGCTATCAATAGCCGCGAATTTATTCGCCAGGCAACGTAACATTTGAGTTTTTAGACAACGCCCTTAGCCAGACCCCCTGTTTGTTTAATTCGAAGGCTTGGCGGTTGAAACCGCAGCTGATATTGGCGAAGTCCACCTTCGTGGACTCTTCCGAATAGTCCGCGTAGGCGGACTTTGCTATCAATAGCCGCGAATTTATTCGCCAGGCAACGTAACATTTGAGTTTTTAGACAACGCCCTAAGCCAGGCCCCCTGTTTGTTTATTTCGATGGCTTGGAGTTATCTTTTAAGTAGTCCCCAACATCTGCCTTGCGTGCTCAAGGGCAGAGTCGGTGAGCTTTTCGCCGCCGATCATTCTGGCGATCTCACCCACTCGCTCCTCCCCGGCAACCGGAGTTGCATGAACTTGTGTGTGACCATCGCGGATGAGCTTTTCTAATCGAACGTGCGCGTCACCTTGGCTGGCAATCTGCGGCAGATGGGTAATGCAGAGGATTTGGGCATATTGGGAGAGTTCGGCTAGTTTTCGCCCAACCACGGCTGCGGTCCGTCCGCCCAATCCAGAATCGACTTCATCGAAAATAAGGGTTGGAATTTGAGCGTTCCCTGCCATCACGCACTTGATAGCCAGCATGACGCGTGAAATCTCACCGCCTGATGCAATCTTCGCTAAAGGCCGAGGGGGTTCGCCAGGGTTTGGGGCGATAAAGAATTCGACTTTATCCCCACCCGTCGTGTCGATGGGTTTTGGCGTTATAGAAACGCTAAATTCGGCTCGCTCCATCGCTAGTTGACGTATTTGCCCTTCGACTTGCAGCCCAAAGCCCTCAGCGCCTTTTTTACGCATTGCTGTTAGCTTAGCCGCATCGTCTTTAAGCTTTTGGCGAGTATCGGTCATCGTTGCTTTTAGTTCTTCCGAACGCTCTTCAAAATGGGTGAGATTTACAAGTTTTTGCTCGACCTCTACCCCAAAAGCGATGACTTCCTCGATCGTCTTGCCGTATTTACGCATGAGCTTTTTGATAGTATCCAGGCGGGCGTTGATTTCTTCGAGACGTTCGGGGCTGAATTCGATGGTTTCAGTATATTGCCGAAGCTGTGCGACTGCTTCTTCGGCTGAATAGAGGGCTGTTTTTATCAGTTCGAGTGTCGGAGCAAGGCTGGTGTCGATTGCGGCAGCATCTTCGATATTTGCGAGGGCATCCGATAAGCGGTCTCTTGCGCTTTGTTCCGCAACGCCTAGGATAGAACGCCCTTTTGAGGTTGATGCGTACAGTTTTTCAGCATGTGCAAGCCGAATCTGTTCAAAGGCAAGCGCTTCCTCTTCATCAGGGCTTAGACGAGCGCCTTGTATCTCTTCAACTTGAAATTTGTATAGCTCGATGAGATGCTCTCGATCACGTGATTGGGTTCCAAGAAGGTCCAGTTCGCGCTGCATTGCATTTAGTTGTTCGACTTGTGAAGCAATACTCGCCCGATGCGTTTGCGCATCCTTACCGAGCCAGGCATCGAGAAATTCGACGTGCCGTTCAGGGTGAAGCAGCGATTGATGTTCATGTTGGCCGTGAAGATCAACCAGGGCATCACCGATCCGTTTTAAGGATACCGCTGGGATGGGACGTCCGTTAATTCGTGAGATTGAGCGGCCGCCTGCTGAGACTTCACGATTGATTAGTAGAAGATTATCTTCAATCTCGATGCCGAGTTCTTCCAATAAGGGCTTTAAAGTCGTAGTATCACTGATATCGAATACTGCGCTAACAACTGCGCGTTCGGCTCCTGAACGCACGATGCTCACATCCGATCGTTCCCCTAAAACAAGGCCGATGGCATCGATAAGCAGCGATTTCCCCGCCCCCGTTTCCCCCGTAAGGACGCAAAATCGCGATTCAAACGGCAACCGTATCCGTTCAATCACCGCAAAGTCTTCAACTGAAAGTTCGATTAGCATTTTTAAATTTAGCAGTTAGCTCAATCCTCTATTCGGACACCGTAGAGGAGGCGGCTGCTTAGTTTGGATAGGAAATCGGTTGATGTGAATGTGATTAGGTGGGCATTTTTGTTAGATTTGCGCACTCGGACATCATCGAATGTTTGGAATTTAAGGTGAATTTGACCATCGGCCAAGAGGGAGGCTTGTCCACCAGATTCGACCTTTAATTTTATTTCTGCTTCTGGGCGGAGGACTAAGGGGCGTGCGCCTAGAGCATGCGGGGAAACTGCCGTAACAATCATTGCCCGCATCGTAGGTTCAAGAATAGGCCCACCGGCTGATAGGTTATAAGCGGTAGAGCCAGTTGGGGTCGCAACAATCACACCATCAGCGGGAAATGACACGAACTGATGGTCATCGATCGATACTCCGAGAGTGAGCATTCCGCCAGCCGCTTCACGATGAAGTACAATTTCATTAAGTGCGATCGCTTTGTCAATGATTTCGCCATTACGAAGCGTCTGGCATTCTATCATCATCCGCTGCTCGAGGATATATTCCTTATCGAAATAACTCGCCAATCCCATTTCGAGATTTTGCGGGCTTAGGGAGGCCATGAACCCAAAACGTCCGAGGTTAATCCCTAAAACGGGCGTTTCATTTGTTGAAGCCAGATGGACAGCGCGAAGGATTGTGCCGTCGCCACCTAAAGCCAGGACCAAATCGGCTTGACCGAGTATCGAATCTTCATCGGCCAGATCATCGGCAGGGAGCTTTTGAGCATCCGAAGAAATAATCTTAACTTCCGCCCCATATTGGCGCAGCCATTTTACCGCCCTATCTGCAAGCGGCCGAGCTTCAGGCTTGACCGCATTGACAAGAATACTGACGCGTGTCATGTGGTTACTTTCTTTGGCGGTGGTTTGGCGAATCTATTCAAATTGCGTTTTGCGTCTTTATTATTTGGATCGATCTGGAGCGCTTTGCGATATTGTTCTAGAGCAAGATTGAGTTTGCCCTGTTTTTCAAAAGCAGCGCCAAGGTTGTTATAGGCGGGAGCATAATTAGCATTAACGCTAATCGCCTGATTGTAAGATTTTACAGCGTTGGCATAATCTTTCAGCTTGAAGTAGTCCAAACCAAGGTTGTTATAGGCTTCAGCAGTTTGCAGTGTGGTTGACGCTGACATATAATGTGGCAAAGCGCCTTTAAAGTCTTTTTGGCTGAAGAGATAGTTGGCATAGGCCAGCCGCACATCTCCGCGTGCAGGAGCCATCAAGATGACTTCTTTCCACAATTCCGCTGCGCGAGCCATTTTCTTTTGCTTTGCAACCGCGGCGGCGAGGTTAATTCGGATGTCAACTGATTTAGGGTTAAGCTCTAATGCCTTCGTAAAGTGAGTTTCAGCGGCGGCATATTGCCCTTGACGAGTCTGTAGAACTCCCAAATTCACATGTGTATCTACATCATCGGGCTTCAATTCGGCTGCTTTCTCAAACGCGGTAGCCGCATTCTTAAACTCTCTTAGGCTCATTTGAAGGACGCCGAGATTATAGAAGGCGACGGCATTGTCGGGCTGTTTTTCGATTACTTTCTTGAGAGCAACGATTGCCTGAGCTTTTTGGTCGCAGTTTGAATAAGCTTCGCTTAGTGAGAGCCAAGTCGATGCGCTTGCGGGATCGAGATTAACTGCCTTTTGAAGAGCAAAGGCTGCCGGCTGCCACTTTTTAAGCCGCAATAGGGCAGAGCCATAATTCTGCCAAAAAAGAACATTATCGGGTTTAAGGCGAGTTGCGGCTTCATAGTGAGTCAGGGCTTCAGTTGGTTTACCGGAACTCTGAAGCGCAAAACCAAGATTGTTTTCTGTAAACGGATCGTTTGGTTTATACTTCAGAGCATTCTTATACGCAGCAACCGCATCGTCATACTTTTTTTGTTTGACGTAAACGTTGGCGATGTTGTAGTAAACATCCGGCGAGTCGGGTTTAAGTTTGATGGCGGCATTATATTGTTCCAAAGCTTCTACCAATTGATCAGAGTAGAGATAGGCAGTACCCAGGTTATTGTGGGTTTCGGGATCATTATCAAGCGCAGCTACTGCCTGCTGTAGCAAAGGCAGCGCTTCTGTCACTTTATTTTGTTTCAAATAAATAAATCCCAACCATCTGGCAATAACTGCATCTTTTGGCTTTTCAGCGCGCAGTTCCGACAGGATTTTGGCCGCATCTTCGAGATGTCCCTGTTGATATAACTGCACCGCTTCATTTATTCTTTGATTTTGTCCAAATGCTGCGCTAATAAATATAACGCTAATTACGATGGCTACTAATAGTCGATGAAACATTGTCTGCCTCCTTTTCAAATTCTATTTTACCCGTAGATAGGACTTCTCTTAGCCTTAAAGTGAAGTTCGATGTCTAAACCCACTTTTCCTGCACAATAATTGGATAATTTTTATTAGACAAAAACTCCTAGCCTCTAGCTAAATAGGGGCAATAATGGCAAATGTAATCGGCTCGCGATTTACGGGGTTGGAAAGTGAAAAGTGATAAGATAATTACCAGTTTTTTATAAAAATGTCCAATAACCTCATCAAAATACGTGTTTCTAGCGTATAGTATAAAAGTTGAATACTAAAAAACAACCAACCTGTACGTATTTTAATTTCTTTAGGGAAAGCGAGTGAGGAATTATGAGAAACACAAGATTGTCACCCTATTCGCGTGTAAGAATCCGAAATCGTCGTGGTGCGATGCTCATTCTTTTCACCTTAGTTCTCTTTGTCTTGCTGGGGGTCTGCGCGCTTGTTATTGATTTAGGGGTCGCGTATGTTGCTGCTGGGCAGCTACAGAATATTGCAGATGCCGCTGCATTAGCTGGTGCGGGAAAACTTCGCGAAGGACTCGATCTTGATGCAGCCAAAAATGAAGCAATAAGCATTGCCGCAGCCAATAAAGTTTTAGGGGTTTCACAGACATTGCCTAAAGTAGATGTCATAGTTGGCAGCTGGGATGCAACCTCTGGCAAAGTCATACCTTTGGTTGAGACGAGCGGTGAGTATGCAATCCAAGTGACAGTCCGTCGCACTCAAGGTTCTGCGAATGGTCCCATATCTACGTTCTTCGCTAAGATATGGGGCAAAGACTCTATAGACGTTACTCGTAGCGCTATTGCCGGTCTTCAAGTTCGTGAGCAACAAAGAGCACCTTTGAAATTTATGATCGTTCAGGACGGATCATCATCATTCCAAGGCGCTTGGTCAAAGGCAGTTGAAGCGGACGGGGAGTTACTGAAGCTGGTAAATAGTGTATCACTTGATGGTGACGCCGCAGGAATAGTGACTTTCAATGCAAAGCTTCCGGATTCGTATTTACCTTCCAACTTATACAGAACTTATCCAGTGATGAATAAAGGTATTAAATATGTTACGGATAAGAACGGTGTCCCTTTTAAGTCGAATGAGCAAGGAGCCTCTGACCCGAACGGGCAGTACAGATCTATGGCTGGTGGTCTGACTGCTTTCATCCCTAGCAATCATTCTGTATTACCTCTAGGTCTCGACAATAACAGCAAACTAACAGTGAATGGAAATGCATGGGGGGATACTGATACATCTGCTGGCTTAAACTATGCTATTGATCAAATGATATCTCAGCCCGGCTCTAACGCTAGCAAGGTTATAGTATTGGTTAGTGACGGTATGCCGCATAGCGTCGGTGGCACGTCCAGCACTACGGCTTTCAAACTGGCCGCCATCGCCGCGGCTGACAGAGCCAAAACAGCAGGTATACGAATTCACACCGTCACGTTAGAGGGCACAAACGGCGCAAATTTTGATTTCAATGAAGGATTGATCCGCAACGGAGGGGCAGCGCTGCGAGCGTCGAGTGCGGATGACCTGAAAAGACTGCTAATCGGGGTAGGCACAATCGAGATAGGACGCCCAAAACTGCTCAAGTAATTAGGGATTGTAACACGCCGTCCATAGCCTGACCAATGTGTTCATTGTATATTCTTCATCGATCTTGTCGGGTTCGGTGTTCGAAGGCGGCAATCGTAACATTTTATCTTTAATGCAAGTCCGTTAATGTAAACGCAAAGTTGGGCATGTTCTTAAGTGAACTTAAAAAGCCAACCGAGATAACTCGGTAGGCTTTTTTTCGTCGCATTTTATTGTTGTGTGGTATGATTGCGCAAGCTGCAATTTGAGGTGAGAAATAGTATGTTTAATGGAGAAAAAGCGCTCGAACACGTAAGGGTTATGGTAAAGGAAATCGGCTCGCGATTTGCCGGGTTGGAGAGCGAAAAGCGGGCTGCTGATTATATTTTGAAGTGTTTTCAGGAGTTTGGTTATACCAACGCTCAATTCCAGCCGTTCCCGCTGGAATTGGACGAAGTTTGGGATATGAAACTTTCTGTCGATGGTTTGGGTGAGGTGCCATGTCTTCCCATCTTAGGCTCAGACGATTGCCCTGATGGGGTGTCAGGTCCGATTTATTATATAGAAGGTAATAACCTGGCTGATTTAGAGACTACTGGGCATGGCAAAATTCTATTAATGGAGGGGGAACTTGAAAGCAGTAGAGGCGAGCAATATCAAACAATAATCGCTTGCCGACCGGCCGCGCTCATTATGATGAACGCCGACCCCAATAACCCTCCACGCTCCATAGATATCTTCCCTGAGCGACGTAGGCTTTTTGGCAGTTTGACATTAGCTCAAATTGACTATCACGAAGGCCAAAAACTTCGCGAACTCAACGGAACAACCGCTCATCTTTCGCTTCGTTCAAGTTGTAAAACCGCCACTGCCTATAATGTCATCTGCGAAATCGAAGGGTCGGAGCATCCTGATGAAATCATCACTATCTGCGGCCATTTCGATACCGTTCTATGCGGGCCCGGCGCCATCGATAATGCCGCCGGAGCCTCTATTGTGATGGAGCTAGCTCGCATCTTCAAGCATCACGGCTCAAAACGAACGCTTAGGTTCATCGCCATCAGCGGTGAGGAGCAGGGCTTGAGAGGAAGCAGTTTTTACGTTCGCGAACTTCTAAAAGGCGACCGTCCCGAACTCGATAAGCACGTCTTAGCCCTCAACATCGACATCCAGGGCGCGATGCCCGGTTCAAGTTCGGGATGGGTGATTGGACCTCAGGATATGTTTGCGTCAATTCGTTTGCTTTCCGCCGAACTGGACGCAGAAACCCCTGCTGTTGACGGCATTTATAGCTCGGATGGCCTGCCTTTTAGCGGTATAGGGATTCCATCAGTCACATGGAGCCGTGGCGGAGGTGAAGGATGCTGCGGACATACCACAACTGATCGTTTCGAATGTGTCAAAGCCGAAGGTTTAGCCGCCTCAGGTGTTTTCATAGAACAATGGATGCGGCGCTATGTCACCGATTCGATTATTTACCCCTTCGAGCGCACTGTCCCCGAAGAGAAGCTGAAGAATATCTCAGACTACTTCAAAGTCAGAGA
>JBAXQP010000094.1 GCA_037131655.1 bacterium
GATGTACCTTGGACCGAAGGCACAGCTATATGCGAACGAGGTTGCCAATAATCCGTTAGCCCAGGTTTTCTTCGATTATCCTGCCGATAATGGTTGCGGTTTCCCTGACATAGAGGATGTTTGGGATGGGCCGACACCTTGGGCAGGGCATGTTAAGAAGTTGAGCTATGACAATCTCACATCGCGCATGGAGCCGGAAGACCATATGGATTCGTTCATCGCCCGAGAGTCTATCAAGTTCTTGAAGCAATATAAAGATCAGCCGTTTTTCCTGTTGACGAGCTTTATGAAACCACATACTCCTTTCTGGCCGCCGAAAGGGTGGGCGGAACTCTATCCGCCGCAAGATTTGGAACTGCCGGAATGGGGTGACCTCTCCGGTTATCCTCCGCATATTTCATACAGAATGCCACTAACCCGTGATCGCAAGAAACGCCTCAAGGCCCATAGCGCAGGTTATAGGGGTAATCTCGCATTCGTGGATTCCTGCATCGGCCAGGTTTATCATGCGCTGGAAGAATTGGGGCTATTGGATAACACAATCGTGGTTTATACCTCCGACCATGGCGAGATGGACGGTGATCATGGCATGTTCCAGAAGTTCTGCCTTTTCGAACCTTCTATAAAGGTCCCGCTTATCATTAGCTATCCGAAGTCCTTGCCGGTCAATAAGGTCAGTGAGGCGCTAATCGAACAAATCGGCCTCTACCCAACCCTTTGCGATTTAGTCGGCATCGAGCAGCCCAAGTCCGTCACCAACTACCCCGTTCCTAACGCTCCCGAGAAAATGGACGGTATCAGCTTCGCCAACCTAATCCAAGACCCCACCAAAGAAGGCCCTTCTGAAGTCTATGCCGAATACGCGCTAAGGTCCAATCTGAACATGTACATGATCCGCGCCAAGCGCTACAAATACGTCCACAACCACACCTCCACCCACGAACTCTACGACATCCAAGAAGACCCCAATGAGAACCACAACTTGATAAATGAGATGGGATTGCAGGGCATAGTACGCGAGTTGAGGGACAAGCTGTACAAGTGGTACGACCCCGAGCAGAATCCATTTAGGGGGACGGAGAGGTAAGGTTCCATTTGACAAATGTCCTACTGTGTGGGATAATGAATAATAATAAAGGATTATTATGCGTTTCGAACAGACAAGCGTATTTGCTGTCAGTCGACCTAAATATTTCACGGAAGATACATTTAATAATCTGAAGGAATATTTGTAGTCCAATCCGAAGTGTGGGAAAGTAATGCCCGGATGTCATGGGTTGCGAAAGTTGCGGCTAGCGGACTCTAATCGGGGAAAAGGCAAGAGGGGTGGCATCAGGCTGATTTATTTATATCTTCAGGAGGTCGATCCTCATATCATTGTCTTTTTTATGGTTTACGACAAGGACGAACGCAAGGATATTAATTTGAAGGAACAAAAGAATCTGTCAAGATTAGTAGATAAAGTAAAGGTCGAAGTGATAATGAGCGCGAAGGGAAGTCGGTGATATAAAATGATTGATGAGAAGCCGAGCATCTATGAAGACCTAAAACAAGGCCTTGAGGAAGTAATAGAATGGGCGCGCAGTGGAATGGAAGGCCGGCTGGAGGAATTGCGTATCCTAGCGCCTGAATATACGGCTGAGGACGTGAAGCGCATTCGCGAACAGCGGAACATGAGTCAAGGCAAGTTCGCTTTCCTGATGAACGTCTCAATGAAGACCGTCCAAAGCTGGGAGCAGGGAAAGCGCAAGCCAAGCCATTCATCAGCGCGTCTGCTACAGATTATCGAAACGCCTGATGCGCTACCCGAAATGATCGCAAGCGTTCAATCTGTTAAGCACATAAAGCGGGACGGTATCCTTACAGCTAGTCAGGTTTCTGAGACGTCTGGTAGCTACAGCGTTGGTAAGCCTTCTGAGAAAAAGAAATAGCTCCCCTGAATTCTTGACCCAAAGCGGGTGATATGTTACACTGTTGTCGGACGAAAGGCACCCACAAGGAAAGGGGAGGAGATTAGATGAAACTGTTAATGACGATCACGATCTTCGTAGGTACTGTGGCTGTAATTGGGCTTATCGCAGGAATCACTAGGTTGACGCCAAATGTGGCAAAGGAAGATGACGCAACCGTACAACAGGCGGGTTATCAGTTGGAGTCGACACGGAAAGTATCCGTCAGCATGAACCGTCTAGACATTCCACAGCCGAATGGGCTAGCTAAGGAGGTTCCGGTCACTATTGAGGTTAGTGCATATCGGCTCAAGCTTAGGTCGCCCTACGACGCAATGCCAAGATATCCGGTCCATTGCGCTACAGTCCGCTCCATGGACGATTCCTTCGCCTTTTCGCATTCCGTTTGTTCCTCAACCCCTTTTGCCGAGATGCAACTTCTGAAAGGAGATTACGACAAACCGTACCTTGCGTGGGTTGAGTTCAGTCTCCTCTACCTTGTCGATATCTCGTCTGCGAATGATAGAGGGGGCCTGCTGAAGGAATGGTTGGCGGCGAAGGGGGAAATTCATCCAGCGTATGTGCGAGTGCACCTTGGGGCATTAGTACCCGCAATCGACTCCTGGGGTCAGCACGGAGAGCATCTAATCGTTAAGGTTCATTCCATTGCACGGGATACAGCAGGCAACCTCACTGTCCAAGTGAGTGGGACAAAGCAGGATAAGCTCTATACGCTGTCTCAAGATAAGACCGCACAGTTTGGCTGGAGAGTCAAATAGCTGATGGAACGGGAGCTAGACCCTAATGCGTATACGGTCTGTAACTGCCCATTCGAGTTATCATTTTTGTAAATTTATGGGCAATTTCTAGATACCGCTTCATCTGACTCTGACTAGCGAATGTAGCGGGAGAAGATAACGCGTCTTCTAGTTGAGAGTAAGGCATGTAGCAGTTCTTATGCATGGGTGTCTGAAGGATAGAACGATTGTGGCGGGTGCGGTGAACGGGTTTTAAGGTTATAAAAATCAGGGCGCGGCGAGAGCCGCGCCCTGTTTTAGTACTTATCTAATCCAACCAAACCCTACTTCGTTCGGTCGTTTTTGGGGTTTTCGTAGTAGTCGAAGCTTGTGCCTAAGGCATTAAGTAGCTCGTCTGTGGCTTTGCTTAGTTCGGCGATTACTTCTGCGGGTAATGGCTCGTTGGCGGCTTTTGCGTTGGCTTCAAGCTCTTTGACGTTTCTTGAGCCTGCCAGGGAGCAGGTTAGGCCGTTGCCGGCGATGGCCCACTTGAGAGAAATCTCGGGGGTGGTCATGCCGTATTTCTTGGTGATAGCTCTCACAGCGTTAATCGCAGCGTCGGTTTCGACTTCAGCGCCAGGGAGGCCGTGGCGGCAATGCTCGGGAGTTCGGGCGACGTCGAAGTGTCGAGTTCTTCGCTGCCACAGCGGGACGTCATCGAGCGTTGGGTAGATGTCAGCCAATAGGCCTTGCATGAGCGCCATGTAGCCGAGAACTCCGATGCCTTTGTTTCGGCAGTAGGGAAGTATCTCAAGCTCAATGGCTCTTGTCAGAAGGCTGTAGGGCAATTCGTTGATAACGATGTTCGCGCCGGTCGCCAGGGCTTCATCCATCTTTTCGGGGCCAAAGTTGCTCACGCCGATATTGCGGATCTTGCCTTTTTCCTGCATCTTGCGTAGTGTATCAAAAGCCACCTGAACGGATGGCGTGGGGATTGTCCCTGTTGAGAAATGCTTGATTGAATGCGCGGTGATCGGCCAGTGGACCATATAGAGGTCAACATAGTCGAGTTGCAGGCGTTTTAGGCTGGCATCCAAGTGAACTTCGACGTTCTCAGACTGAACGTTGGATGGGCTGATCTTGGTGCCGACAAATACCTTATCGCGCGGGATGCCCTTGAGTGCCAGACCGAGCGAAGATTCGCTGGTACCTTTGTTATAGGCTTCCGCAGTGTCAAAAAAGTTAATCCCGAGGTCGACTGCGCGATGCACGACTTCGTCAACGTCTTTCTGGTTCTGGTCTCCCCAATATTCCCCGCCGCCGAAGGCCCAACAGCCTACGCCAAGGCAGGATAGCATCATATCGGAGTTACCGCATTTTCGTTTTTCCATATGCCTCTTCTTGTTTTCTGCAACGATAATTGCGAATTCGTAATAACCCGTTTGGGTTTTATAAGTATGAACGACTGGACTCGCGTTGGGCAAGCAGATAAACACAAACCCTGTAACGAAATTATCGCATAAGGGTTATACAGGAGTTTGGCTAGCTATAATCAGCTCCAGAACAAGCGTTTGACGACTTGGGAGACTTCATCGAGGCGGGTGTGGTGATTATGGAGGAACCGATTGGTGTCATGAGTGCCAATCCCCCTGGCCAATATCGTCAATCGGGGGCCTTCTGTAGGCAGGAGGTCGGTTGGAAGCCCTGAGAGTAGATACATTCGGTTGCGAAGGCTGTAGAGGTAACGATAGGCATTATAAAGCACAAGGAAATCGGGTCGTTCGATATGAGCGCTAGTTAGGAGTGCATGAAGAGCTTGAAGCGTATTGGGTTGTCTGACATCCGGTTTTTCAAAGCCGCTGCGCATTTGAAGGAGTTGTACAGTGAATTCGATATCGGTTAGCCCTCCACGCCCTAGCTTAATGTCGATTTCACGATGATCCGGGTTGAGCCGTTCATTCTCTAGACGCGATTTCATGTGACGGATTTCAGAGGTTTCTTCTTTAGTTAGAGAATGAGCGTAAGTTACTTCGTTTACCAACCCAAGCATTTCCTTCCCCAAAATCTGATTGCCTGCCACAAAGCTGGTTTTGATTAACGCCTGCTTCTCCCATACTTCGGCTTGGGTTTCATAGTACTCTTTGAATGAATCAATAGGGCGTGTCAGTGAGCCGAAGCGTCCTTCAGGCCTAAGGCGGGGATCGATGTTGGAGGGCACTCCTCTTGTCTTTAACTCGGCACAGAGTGCAAGGAAGCCTTCGACCAATCGGTTCGCCTTCTTGGAATCGCCGCTATGAACAAAGATAAGGTCCCAATCGGAGGAGTAATTTAGCTCTTTTCCGCCCAATTTACCCATTCCGATTAGCGCCATCTCCTCGGCGGCATCTGCCAACTCGGATTGCTGGGCGGCAGTATTGAAGATGGCTTCGACCAGGCAGGCGCTTAGGTTGTAGAGGTCGGCAGCGGTGTCAACGGGTTCAGTTTCCCCCCAAACATCGCGCGCGCCAATTCGCACGGTTTCCCTGCGGGAGAAGGCTTCGATGACTTTTAATCGCGCCTCGTGAGACTTTGCCGGTTTTAGCCGTTGAACCAATTGTTCAGTCATTAGTTCTCTCGGCTTTGCTCCTTGTTCGATAATCTCATCGCTAAAAAGCAAATCGAGCAGTTCTTGATGGCGGACAACTTGCTCCATTAAAGGAGGCGCATAGACCGCCAGTTCACCAAGTCGACGCATAACCTCGGGGCTGTCGTGGAAAGAAACATAAAGCTGTGACGCATTGGGGGCTGTTGCAGCAAGGCTGTCAATGGCTCCGATAAAGGCATCTGGGGAAGGTGAACGTACTGCCAGTGATAATAAATCAGGTGCAATTTGCAAAAACGCGCGGCGGGTTTCGGGACTTGCTTGGCCGTGCTGGGAGCCGACTAATGGGAGCCGAAGAAGCTGTAGCGCCTTTTCAGGCTCCTCAAATCCCGATGCCTGAAGCTTTTTAATCCATTGGGACTTGGCTTTGGAGACCTCGATTGCTTGAAGCAGATCACGCCAGCCTCCCCCGTCAGATTGCTTCTTGAAGTGCTCACCATAGAATAGGCGTTCGAAAACTTCACGTACCTTACCGCGCTCGGCGTTTAGGTGGGCCATGAAAGGGTCTCGGCCTTCAAAACCAAGCCTTCGTGCCAGCCTATTCATCTCGGCTTCATCGGTTGGTAAATGGTGAGTTTGAAGCTCATTCAGGATTTGGATGCGATGTTCGACTGTGCGCAGGAAGCAATAGGCTTGCGCTAGTAGGGCGGCATCATCGGCGGGAAGGAATCCGGCATCCCGAAGATTGTCTAAAGCTTGAAGCGTGTTGCCGGTTCGAACTCGCGGAAGGCGTCCTCCATGGGCAAGCTGCATAAGTTGGGCGGTGAACTCGATATCCCTTATACCGCCGTAACCGTTTTTAAGATTGGTCTCCCATTCACCGGCGACTTGTGACTGCTTTTCCATGCGCCTTTTGTTGCGCCGGACATCATCGATTGTTGTATCCAAGACGAAACGGCGATAGACGAGTGGTTGGACGAGACGCTCAAATGTCTCTCCGACAAGGGCATCACCAGCCATGAATCGAGATTTGATGAGGGCTTGGAATTCCCAAGTCTCTGCCCAGCTTTCGTAATATTGGCGGCATCCTTCCAGAGAACGCACCATTGCGCCGAAGCGCCCTTCGGGCCTTAATCGCATATCCACACGAAACACGATCCCGCGTGTCATTCGGTTAGAAAGCGCTTGGACGATGGCTTCTGCAAGTTTTGCAAGATATTGCGCTTCGGGGATATCGCCTTCGATTTTGGGGTTGTCTGAACAGACGAAAATAAGGTCAATATCCGAACTGTAATTCAGTTCATGCCCGCCGAGTTTGCCCATGCCAATAATCGCAATGCCGGGGTTGCCGCGCATATTGTATTTCGCCGATAGCTCCTCATGACAGACTTCATAGGCTGTTTGAACGCAGGCATCGGCGAAATCGGAAATAGCGCGCGCAACTTGCGGCAACTCCCATGTGTTGGTGATATCCATTGCCCCAATTCGAAGGATCTCGCGCTGTTTGAAATGGCGCAATCGGTCGAGTTTGAGTAGGAATGAGTGGCAAGGGGCGATTAGTGTGGCGATTTCGCGGTGCAATTCGGCAGCGGTTTTCGGTCTTTGCCGAAGCTGTTGGTCGCCTAAAATCTCGACGATTTCAGGGTTTTGGATGAGGATCTCGGCAAAGAACTGGCTTGAAGCGCAGACTGCGAGCAGTATCTCTAATAGCGCTCGATGTTCTGATAGAAGTCGATAGTAAAGGGATCTTCCGGTTATGTTGGATGCCCATCGTTCGAAGTTATTAATCGCCATATCCGGTTCGGGGCTTTTCTTCAAAACATCTGTGAGAGCGGGCAAGAGCAGTTCAAACGATTCCACGCATGATGGCGCATCTTGAAGCGATTCAAATATTCGCCTTGCTCGTTCCGGTTCTATGAAAGTAATAGCTTTTACCGCAGAAACAATTTCCATATCAATCTTGATATTACCGTCAAGCTCGTCTCGCGTCAAGCAGAATTACCCGGGAGTGCTTATACAAGGATTTCAACCACGGAGAATAATGGTGAAATAATTCACAAAGTATGGCGTGAAATTTGACTTAAATGAACCTGTGTGTGATAATAACTTCACACTTATATGTATCTTAATGAGTGCTTTCTGTTTTGTATTCAACTTTGGTGGAAACTTTTAATGGATTGGTGGGCAATGAGAATAGAAGTGAGAATTGCGATTCTGGTAATCCTCTTTGCTTTTGTGGCGACAACTTTAGTTCATGCTGTTACTTATTCCTCTGTAGATTCAGATGATGTTTGGGTCTATGGGTGGTCAGGCAATCCCTCAGGAAGTGAATATCTGCAAGCTTGGATGCATGGGAACAGCTCGGATTTATGGCCAGTTTATCCGCCGCCCTACGATATTGTAAATGATGCAAGTTATTCATACTTGCAATGGGATTTGAGCAGCACTTTTGTACCTGGCAATTACTATCATATCACTTCTGCAACAATAACCTTAACTCATAAAAAATCCCCTACTTGGACTTTATCAGATAAGAATGTAATGCTGAGAAAGCTTGCTTCCAACTGGGGTGAAACAACTTGGTATTTTCTTAATACGACCAACCCTCAACCGTGTGCGCTTCTGGCGAGTGGAGAACGCGCTTACGATTATAATAATCCCTTCCCAGTCACTTTCAACCTAAATACCCAGGCATTTGAGGATTTCTTGAATAGTACTGTTTCAACGAGCAAGATCAGCTTTTCCATCACCTCAGCATTAGATCCTGGAGAAATGATGGGGACAAAATCTTACAAATTTTATTCAAATGATTGGTTGACGGCTTCACAGCAACCGAAGCTGGAAATAATTACTGAGGCGCCTGTTCCTGGATATCATGTTCGTGGTCATGTGACCCTAGAGATGTTAGCGACACGGGTGGCTCTTCAAACCTTAACAATGGATTTGCGCGAACCTGGCACGCTAAATGTTGTTGAATCCCATCGTATCATTCCTGAGGAGGATGGGAGTTACGACTTACCTGTTTGGCACACAGGCAATTATGATATCGCGGTTAAGGGACTAACTTGGTTGAGGGTCGTTAAGAATGTTACAATCAATTTCAATCAGGATACGACCGGTATCGATTTTGACTTATATAATGGTGATGCGAATGGGGATAATTCTATTGATGATCTTGATTTTCTTGGGGTCATTGGTGAATTTGGCAGTCCATCTTCTGGGTTGAATGGCAATACGGATTTTAACCAGGATGGGGTGGTCAATGACCTTGAATTCCTTAAAGTTATAGGTTCGTTTGGTGAAACAGGTCAGCCTTAAGTTTGATTTATGATACTCAGCGAAGGAGCGTTTTTGAAGCGAATAGGTTTTACTCTTATTGAACTTTTAGTGGTGGTTGCCATCATCGTCATTCTGGCAGGGCTTCTTTTTCCTGTCTTTAGCATGGCGAGACAAAAAACGCGTCTTACTTATTGTATCAACAATATGAAGCAGATATGGTCTGCCGTGATGATGTATTCCGAAGATTACAACGATCGTGTGCCCTATGTCGAGGATCCTTGGTTTTATCCTGTGCCTGATCGACAGGACCTGGTGAAGGGAGATCCAACCAATCGTCAGCTAAATCCGCATAGTTTGATAAATGTGATGATGCCCTATGCTAGATCCGTCGATATTTGGAAATGCCCATCGGCTGTGATAGGTTATCCAGGTTCATCAGCTAAGGATTGGAAACAGACTTACTTTTTTGGCGCTGCCAATCGGTTTGATCCAATA
>JBAXQP010000095.1 GCA_037131655.1 bacterium
GTCCAAGGATGGTACTGGTTGTACTAGGATTAACAGTCGGAATGCTTTCGGCTATGGCAGTGACCCTGCCTTACACCGGCGGGGCTGCTGATACTACGTTCACTGCTACTGTCAGCGAGCAATGTACTGTAACCGTACCTCCGGCCGTGGCGTTCGCTGTAACAAATACATCCGTCAGCACGGCTTCGATAGGTTATACCGTCACTATAGCGGGCATCGTTTTAGCGGACGGGAAAGCAATCCAGGTGTCTATTGCTGCCAATACGGCTGCGTTCAGCAAGCCAACAGGAGCAACCCTTACGTGGGCTGCAAGTGATGTGAGTTGGGCCTCTGCTGGTGGATGGGCGGGTGCAACAGGCACAGCGCTTAGCTTGTCAAATACGACAACCACTTACACTGAAGTAGCAACGTCAACTGCGAATCAGGCAGCTACAGCCGAAGTGACAGATCTCGTGTTTACGCTTGCAGCGAAGAGCACGATCGACCGTTCGGGCGCCTATGCGCTGGCATGTACTTGGAAGGTCGCCTCGGTTACACCTTAGCCATCCAAGTTGTCTTAAATCATCTGACGAAACCGGGTTACCCCCGGTTTCGATCTGATGATCTCGATGAGGTGAACATGGGAAGGTTAAATAAGTACGGCATAGCCGTTATTGCCTTTCTGGTGAGCATTAACGCTGCCAGTTGGGCTCTTAGTTTTCAGTCTACGCTGGAATCTATAAAAGTTGAAGGCCGACCTGGCCAGTTGGTTAATCGTAAGTTTCAATTAATTCTGTCCAAGGATGGCCAAAGGACTCACTTCAAAGCCCGCACAGAGGATTGGTGGCGAAGCGAGGATGGTAAACAGTCATACTATCGTGAAGCCGGAATACTCACTCGTTCCTGTGCTAAGTGGGTTAAACTCAACCCCACTGAAATTGACGTTGATCCGGAGGGAACTCTGAGTATTCGCGTCAGTATTGCTATTCCGCCCGATGTTAAACCAGGTGGATATTGGTGCGTTCTTACCGTTGACGAGACGCCCGATCCTTTGAAGAACATCAGCGGAGTAGGCATACGATTTTTAGCTTCCGTTTCAGTTGGTATCTTCGTAAACATCACCCCTCTTGAACGCAGCGCGCAAATCACTGACGTCAAGGTTATGCCGGACCAGGCATCCGTCAAGCTTTGCAATAAGGGAAATTGTCCGCTTGGCGTTGAGGGGCGTTTTGAGTTTCTGCGAAAGGGTGAAAGTGAGCCGGTAACCACTATCAAAATCCCTCGCGGAACTCTTCTACCCGAACCTATTACTACCGGAATGTTCAGCGCAAACCTGCCTGACATTAAAGTGCTGCCTTCAGGGCGCTATATTGTCCGAGTGATTCTTGATATCGGACTCGACCACTTTATCGGCGCCCAGAAAGAGATGGACGTCAATCGTGACGTGCCTAATCCGACACCAAATAAATAGCGCAAAAGGAATCATCCTAATATTGCTATTACTTTGGGCGTTCGTTCCTAATGCCATAGGAGCGCAAGGCTCGTGGCATATCTACGTCGATGGATCGGATGTAACCGGCGCTGCGGCTCCTTTAGAGCGCGGCGATACCCCCGCTATCAACGTCATGACCTTCAGCCCCGTATTAGGTTTGTACGCCAAAGTCAACGATGAAACCCTCACAATTGCCGATAACTCTGGTTTGGAATGGCAAGCTCAAAACGGAGATAGTTCAATCCACACTAGCGGACGCTTCCTTGCACTTAGCTATCCCTTGCTTATTCAAGGCGCTTCTGCTTATTTGCCTGTTGACGCAATGGCGGAGATTGCGGGATTAACCCTTGAAATCGATCCGAAACTAAAACGCGCTACTTTTGGACGACAACCTGTTTCAAAACCAACAGTTCCCGACGGTTGGCAATCCCTTACAATCGAAAAAAGTCCGGAGGAGAAAAGGCTTCAGGGTTCAAATCAACCACAAGGCAGTTCCCGCTCTAATCCATTCAACTACAATATCATTTTGCCGCGCGATCACGATTCTTTGCGGCTTGGCCTGGGCCTTGGATATGTTACCGGCGCAGATTATGGGATGGAGCTTTCCGCATATGGAAACGTGCGTGGCGCTCAGTTGAATTTTACGACGAATTTAACTCAAGGTAACCAAGGTCTAAGGGCTTATAACGCTCGTCTTACTATCACCGACAAAGATATGGGATGGGGGGTTGAGGCAGGCGATATCTTTAGCGATTTGAGAGGATTAGCGCAAGGCGTTCGATATAGCTGGAATGCCGGGCCAAATCGATGGCCTTCCTGTTCGCTCTATCTCAATGGCTCTTCATCTTCCAGTCAGGGAATCGCGCTGGCATATCGCGATGAGTTCGGTCGGCGCGATAGCGGATTGTTTGGAGGAGAAGTATCAACTGATGGGTCAATGCTGTTAAGAGGCGCATATCAAAAAGACCGGCTCGGCCTTTACGGCTTTTACCGCTCGGTGAGTTCAGAAACTGACGATAAAGGCGCCGGCTTATTCTTCTCGTATAATTTAAATCGCACGATCAGCCTTTATGGGGGAATTAGCAAATCCCGCGGAGACAATTCTAAATACGATTGGCAGAACTTATCCCTAAGAATTGGCTTCAACTCTGGCATTGCGCTGAGTTTAGAGCACACCCGATCGGCTTCAGAATCATCTTCAAGCACGACGGATGCTGCTGTGCTTAGCTTCCCATTCGGACCTTTACGGATATTAACCCGATACCAGTTGCGTGATACCGCTCAGCCTCCAATTGACCCATTACTTGAATGGCATGGGTTTGGGAATAAAGAACTGATGGTGGCGGTGCAGTATGCGGCTGACCCGCGGCTAAACTTTGACTTGCAAATGAGCAAGTTCTGGCGCGATGGTAGTTCCGCCCAAATTTGGCAGCAGCTAGTCAGCACCTATCGTCTTACCTCACGGACACAGTTGCAAATGATAAGCGCCTTCCCGCAGATTGATCAAGCTGACAGGCTCCGTTTCCGCCTGAACCAATTATTTGGTGATGGGTATGCTCTCACGGCTGAATTTGGCCCATTAACCCCATTCCAGAGTAGTAGAAATGTCAAAACCGAACGGGGAATGCGGTTTATGCTCCGCAAGCAATGGATAATTAATACTCCAACTCGCGGCGCTCGAATTAAGGGAAGAGTGGTCGATTTGCTTGGCCGTCCATTTGCCGGAGCTATCGTTCGACTCAATGGATATCGTGTTGCAACCGATGATAAAGGATGGTATACCTGCGACAGTCTTCCTTCCGGGCCATATCATATAAGCCTTGATGAGGGCAGTTTGCCTGCGGATTATCGTGTGGGTGAAGGATCGCAGAAAATGGAGTTGGCTTACAACACGCGAACTCAACTCGATTTTCATGTTGTACCCTTGAATACCATTTCAGGACAGGTTTTCTGTGATACAAAAACCAAGGATAAATCGAGTCCAGCCCAAAGCATGGCGGGACTCGTCATTCGCCTTGGGGATTTAGTCACAACAACAAACGAGGACGGCTCTTTCGGCTTTTATAATGTTGAGCCTGGCCAGCATATAGTTAAACTCGATAAAGAGTATTTGCCGAAGCAGTTGATGGCCGCGTCTCCGACTGATGTTACCGTGGAAGTCTTGGCCGACAAGCCGGCGACTGGAATTAACTTCCGCTTGTCTTTGCTTGAAAAGCGCATCGTCTTCCAGGAGATTAAGTAGATGAGAACGCAAAGGATGAAAGGTAAACGGCTAACGAAGCTGCTAGCGATCTTCGCTGTGGCAGCCTTTACCATATCCGGCGCATTTGCGGTTGAAACAGTGGATCTCACCGTTCCTGGGTTTGTTACTTTCTATGTCTGGGATGTCAACTCGTTGACAATCGGCAGTCCTGACCCTTGTGTGCTAAGCTTTGAGAATGCAAGTCTAACTTCAGGTAATGCGCTTCGGATTAGTGTGACGGCCGAGAGCGCTGATTTCACTCCCCCCAGCGGCACAGCTATTCCCGCCTCCAAAGTCTACTGGACAACAAGCAACGCTGCAGGAGGCAATGGCTCAAACGGAACTTTGAGTGATACTTTATATACTCAAATTTTCCAAAGCATTGCCGATCCAACTACCGGAAGCCTTGATATCACCTTCAAGCTATCTGCTCCAGGCGCTAGCATCCGTGCCGGCAATCACACCCTCACCATGCGCTGGAAAGCCGAATCAATTACCCCTTAATCCGTCTTACTTAGCTGCAGATTTCGGTTTTGACAGCAATGCGTCTATCGAGAAGCTGCCTGGGCTAGTGAAGAATATCGCCAGGTTCACAACTAAGTAGAGCGCAGCAAGCTCCCATCCTTTAGTGAAGCTTTGGTGCAAGTGTACTTTGATGATAGCTACAAGCATCTCGATAACCACGGCGATATTCACCAAAGGCGTTAGGAGCCCGATCACAAGCAGCCCCCCGCCTATAAACTCTGTCCCAGCAGCGAGGGCGGCAAGTGGCATTGGAAGCCCTGCCATAGCAGCAAAGCTGCCAATATCTATGATTTTCGGATACCCATGAACCATGAAGCCCAACCCGAACATTAACCTAAGTAAGAAAAGCCCAAATGCTACTCGTCCTCCAGGGTAATTTGGATATAACCAACGAAACATCCTGTTTCACCTCTATTTGTTAGTAATAATATAATCTACGAAGTTGAGCAACTGTTTGTTTCCTTGTCGCTTTCAGCTTAGATGGGCGCAGAAACTCATAGGGAAAAATAATTGAAAGCCTGCACTGTTTGAAGCTTTCGTTTTGGGGAAATCAAAACACCTTTTAGAGGTATCATTCAATTTCGCAGGAGTGGCAACTCTTAGGAAGAATGCGGTCGGATAAGCCTGAAGTGATTGCCCTCCCCACTTTTTGGACGAGGGAATAGAAGAGGAGTATTTAATGAGAGCGAATGAAGTTAGAGAGCTATTTCGAAAGTCACAGACTTGGGTTAATTGGGATAAGACCTGGGATCAGTTCATTTATGGTAGTCCTGATACGGAAGTAAAAGGCATCGCTTGTGCATGGAACCCAACCAATGCGGCGTTGAAAGAGGCGGCTGCGAAAGGGTTGAACTTATTTATCACCCATGAACCTACCTTTTATGATGGTTTTCAAGGCAATCCCAGCGCCGAACGTATGATAATAGAAAAGAAAAAGCTGCTCGATGAACTTGGCTTAACCGTCCTGCGTTGTCATGATGTTTGGGACCGAATACCGGGTGGCATCTGCGATTCGTGGGCAGACTGGTTTGGGCATCCTGTCGAACCACGCCCTGTTGAAGAAGTCTACAAAATTTGTCTGGTCGGCGATCAGAACTTTGGAGAATTAGCCAAATTCGTGGCTGAAAAGGTCAAACCCCTCGGTCAAAATACGGTCCTCACTTTGGGCGATTTCAACAAGCGAGTCAGCCGCATGGCAGTAGGCACCGGCGCCGGTAGCTGGTTACCTCACATGTATGAGCTCAAGCCTGATGTGTGCATCGTCACGGATGACGGCTACAACTCCTGGGATGGCGGTTTATGGGCAGTTGATCTCGATTTCCCTGTCATTATGGTCAACCACTGCACCTCTGAAAAGCCCGGCATGATGGCTATGCCCGGATGGCTAAAAGAAAGATTTCCCTCTATCCCAATTGAATACGTCGATGTCCATATAGCTTTGCAAGCATTATAAAGATCACGTTTTTTTTCGCTGGATTAATCAAAATATTATTTAGCATAGCGACATAAATCCAGTATAATGTAATTAGTGAATCCTCCAATTCAGAAAAAGGTATAACCGAATCTGATAGGTAAGCATGGGTACAGGAGGGTGGATTGATGCAAGAAAATCTTGAAAGCTACTTAAATGCAGCTCGTCGTGGTAGTGATTGGCTGGTTGATCATCAAGGACCGGATGGCCTTATCACATCTATGGAAGCCTGCTATAAGAGCGCTTATGCTCTGGCTGTCAGCGGGCGATTTGTTGAGGCTAATCTTCTCGTCAGTTATATTAAAAACAACGCGCTGATGCCGAATGGCGATTTCGGCAATCAGATGTGGCGAATATATAAAAACGCCTGGATTGTGCAGGGCGCGCATCGTATTGGCAGATTTGATGTCTCTATGCCTGGGATGAGCTATATTCTAAATGCTCAAGCTCCATGCGGCGGTTTTTGCGGCACTGATGACACCAATCAAATGGTCGAATGTGTTTACACTGCCTGGTCGGGTCTTGCAGCGGTCTATCTGGGGCAAATGGACGTGGCGAAAAAAGCCGGCGACTGCTTCCTCGAGATGCTTAAACAGCAACCGGATAAGATGAAGCTCTATTTCAACATGTCCCCTGACGGGAAGCTTTTGACCGATTCCGGCTTCATCGATGCCACTCTAACAAAGCAGATTTATTATAATCCCGGCATCGTGATGCTTTTCTTTATGAGACTATATATAGCAACTTTGGATAAGCGATATCTTTCGGGAGCGCAGCAACTGTTCGAGTTCTCATTATGCTGTGCAGAAGATGCCTATCAAAGCCCGCCCAGTGGGAAATCAGGACTTGGGGCAGCGATTATGTATTCGGTAACGGGAGACGAGCGGGCGCGTGATAAAGCGATCGAACTGGCCGACTACTTGGTCGGTTTCCAACATCCTGGAGGCTCCTGGGGCTTCACACCCGAAGACCCCCTCGACGTCCTCACCGACATTACCGGAGAGTTCACTGTATTCTTAACTGAAATTGCGGCAACTTTAGCGAGCGTGAAGTAAATCCCCCCTCTCCAGCAAGGAGAACTTGAGCGGATTTGACTGCACGAAAGGAAGTAAAAAGATGTTACAGACCGAAACAATGCATACCATCGAACAGCTTCAAAAAGGCTGCGAAAATATGGTCAAATGGATCGAAGGCCTAGGAGTGATTGTGCTGGAAGGGGAGAGCATCGTCGGCTCATTTCAACAGCCTAAATATGTGGCCGATGAAGATCGCCATAACACCATTGGGGTCATGAGTGCGGAAAATTTTGTCGGCTGTCTGCCTGACTTCTCCTCGGACGAATGCAAAGCGGCGACCAAGATCGGTCTTATATCGCCTGTTCCCGGTGGACACTGGATTGGAGGGTATGACATCGTCCTCAAGCACGGTCTTCGCCATAAGATCGAGCAGGCTGAAGCCCGCATGGCTGGTCTCGATAAGAACGATCCCGACTGTGAGCGTAAACGCGTCTTTCTGGAGTGCTACATCAAGGTCGCAGAGTCGCTCATCGCTTATGCTCACAAGTATGCGGCGGCCTGTCTAGAGCGTGCTGAAAATGAGACCGATCCGGCCGAGCGTGAGCGGCTATGCAAGATAGCCGATATTTGCCAACGTGTCCCCGAATTCCCTGCAACTACCATGCAGGAAGCGGCGCAGTCCTTCTGGTTCTGCTACGTCATTGTATCCGACGGGCAGGGCCGCCTGGATCAAACGTTCTGGCCCTATTATGAGGCTGACAAGAAGGCTGGCCGGATTACCCGTGAAGGGGCCAAAGCGCTACTGGATGAGATCCAACTGAAGCTTAACCACAATCTTTCGGGGCCGCCATTCTGGCTTAGCGCGATTTTCACTCTTACTATCGGTGGCCAGAAGCCCGATGGAACCGATGCAACCAATGATTTAACGTACATCATCCTCGAAATCTTCCGCGAGAACCCGCGTGAAGTGCCTAATCTTTATGTCCGATGGCATCCAGGTTCACCGCCGGACCTCATACGCGAAGGCCTTAAAACGCTTCGAGAACATGGTGGTCAACCTGCATTCTACGGTGACACTGCACTGGTGTCCGCCCTCGAACGTGTCGGCGCTCCGATAGAATGGGCGCGCGATTACGCTCTTTCCGGCTGTACTGAAGTAATTATCCCCGGCAAGAGCCATTCGATTGCAGTTGCCGGTTGGCTCAATGCGCCGATGATGGTTGATAATGCCCTCACCGAAGCCGTCAAGAAAGGCGTGACCAGCTTTGAAGAGCTAATGAATGAAGTGGAGGCGGTCGAGCGCAATGCAGTCCGCTTAATGGTTGACGGTACCCGTGACATCGCCAAGTCTCGAGCTCATTGCGGCAACACCTTCAACGGACACGGTCTCTTTACTGAGGGGTGTATAGAAGAATGTCGCCCCTATTGGGAAGGCGTTGCTCCCTTCCGAGTCGATCAAGTCCTGCCTGTAGGCATCTCCAACGCTGCAGATGCGCTTTATGCCATTAATGAAGTTGTCTTCGAACGAAAGGAACTCACTTTAGCGGAGTTGAGGAAGGCGTTAGACGCTAACTTCGAAGGCTATGAGACGCTGAAAAAGCGGTTGCGAGCATTACCTAAATTCGGCAACGATATTGAGGCTGTTGATGTTCTTGCGGCGGATATGCTCAAGTTCATGGCTAATGAGTTCGACCGTTACGAGACTTATACTAAAGGCCGATACGCCCTTGGCGTCCTTATGGGCGGTGAGAATGTGCATAAGAGCTATGGCATGTGACTGGAGCTACCGCTGATGGACGACTTGCCGGTGAGCCAATGGCCGACTCCCTTGGCCCTTCGCAAGGCAGCGCCCTTCATGGCCCGACTGCTGTTATCCGATCGGTCACAAGACTCGATCATTCCTTATTGAGCGGAGGCTCTGTGTTCAACGTTCGCTTCTCGTTGTCAGATTTGAAGAAGGATGAGAACCTCGAGAAAGTGGCAGCGCTCGTCGAAGCCTACTTACGCCTTGGCGGCTCTCAAATCCAACCCTGTTTTGTGGACGTTGAAACCCTGAAAGACGCCTACGAGCACCCCGAACTTCATCGCGATTTGGTCGTAAGAGTAGTAGGCTACTCCGCACGCTTCACCGACCTCGCCAAAGAACTTCAACTGGAAGTCATCGCCCGTAGCGAGATGAAAGTCTGACGGGAGAAGTGTAACGACATGGATGCAGTAAGCCGAAAGGCCGAACGCATCCATGTCAATATCTATGCCTAACCTTCACCGCCCTTCGATAAGGGCTTCCAT
>JBAXQP010000096.1 GCA_037131655.1 bacterium
CCAAAGTTTCCGTTCGAACACTGGAATTATACCAGACAATCTTTAGCATGGCGAGATAAACACTTGACATCCAAGCATTGATAACTGATTATAGGATAGGATAAAATTTCGTATTCATTAATAGAAGGAATATTTGACACGTTTGTAGAATTATATAAAGTAGTGAATATGCACGATAATACATCTAACAATGCTGTGCCTTTAACTGACGATCTTATGCAGCTTCTTGATATCTTGCCTCCTTTGTTGCGGGCGCGACTGCATCAGGAGCAAGGGCTTTCAAGTTTGCTTGAGGTTGTCCTTGACCTTGGACGTCCGGCCGAGGCGCGTTTTCCTGAGCGAACCCTGCGCTACCACGATATGATGATCGTTCAAGCTGATATTGAATATGTCACCAAGCATATAGGGAATTTCGGCAAGGATAATCGAGCGGGAATCGAGAGAACGTTGCACCGGATTTCGTCCATTCTCAACCGACAGGGCCATATCGTTGGCCTTACTTGTCGCGTGGGGCGCGCCGTCTTTGGGACCATCGATATCATGCAGGATATCGCTGAGACAGGAAAGAATATTTTATTCCTCGGCAAACCTGGCGTGGGCAAGACGAGCAAATTACGCGAAATTGCCCGTGTGCTTGCGGATGAGTTCGACAAGCGCGTGGTAATCGTCGATACTTCTAATGAGATTGCGGGCGATGGCGATATTCCACATCCCGGCATTGGAGGCGCTCGCCGAATGCAAGTGGCCGAACCGGCACTGCAGCATTCAGTGATGATTGAAGCTGTCGAAAACCATATGCCTGAAGCAATCGTTATTGACGAAATCGGGACTGAGGCAGAAGCGTTTGCTTCGCGCACGATTGCTGAAAGAGGCGTGCAACTTATTGGCACTGCGCATGGTATTTCACTTGAAAACTTAATGCTCAACCCAACTTTGGCCGATTTGATTGGCGGTATCCATGCGGTGACGCTCTCCGATGAAGAGGCGCGCAAGCGTGGAACTCAAAAAACTGTCTTGGAACGAAAAGCTCCCCCAACATTCGATATTGTGATTGAGCTGCTCGACTACGATCGGCTGGCGATTCATCATGATGTCGCAAAGACGGTCGATAAACTTCTTAGAGGTAATCCACCGCGCCCTGAGATACGTGTTCGGACGGAATCCGGTCGGGTAGAAATTGTCCAAAAAGCGGAGGAGCGGGTTGAACCGGCTTCATTTGATACGGTAGAACACCACAAGTCGCCTGAGCATTTGGCGCTACCTGAGATGCCGTCAACCGTGCGTATTTTCCCTTATGGCATTAGTCGTAGTAGGCTAGAGAGAGCCATTCGCGAACTGCATGTTTCGGCTTATATTACAAACGATCCTTCACAATCAGATGCGATAATGGCGATTAAATCCTCTTATCAACGCAAACCCGCTAAGTTACGCGAAATTGGGACTAAGAATTTGCCGACAATCGTGGTCAAGAGCAACACTTTCGCTCAGATTTCGAACGCGCTGAGAACTATATTCCGATTAGCCGATACTCCGGCCAGTGCGGAGGAAAGAGCGTTGCGCGAGGCGGAAGAGGGGGTCGAATACGTGCTCAATTATCTAAAGCCAATTGAATTAACCCCACAGAATAGCTACGTTCGACGGCTTCAACATCAGATCGTTGAAAAATTCCGTCTAGCTTCTGAAAGTGTTGGAGAAGAACCGAACCGTCGGCTTCGAATCCTAACAGTGTCCACTCATGGCGGCGGCGAGTAACCAGTACTTATGTTTATTACATTAGAAGGCACCGAAGCATCAGGGAAATCAACTCACTTGCGGCTTCTCGCCGATGAGTTGTCACGGCTGTCATATCCTGTTTTCGCAACAAGAGAACCTGGTGGCAGTCCGGTTGGAGAACAAATTCGCAATATTCTGCTCCATGGCGAAGCGCTCGATGCGACTGCTGAATTGATGCTCTTTCTTGCTGATAGGGCGCAGCATGTCTCTCAAGTTATCCGGCCTCATTTGGAGAATGGTGATATCGTGCTTTGCGATCGTTATGCTGATTCGACAGTTTGCTATCAAGGCTATGGCCGTGGATTGGATATCGAGTTTTTAAGATCTCTCAACTGTTTTGTTACGAAAGATTTACAGCCGGATTTGACTCTGGTCTTCGATCTGCCTATCGAGATTGCGTTAACCAGGCGTAAGAGGGAAGAGGGAGACCGAATCGATTGTGAAGAGGTATCATTTCATCAGCGAGTTCGTGAAGGCTTCCTTAAAGAAGTTGCAAGGGAACCTGAACGATTTCGGGTAATTGATGCCTCCACGTCAATTGAAGCAGTCTTCAAGGATGTATTGGCAATTGTGTTGCCCATACTGGAAAGGTAAAAACGATGAAACTGATAGTAGCCGTTGTTCACAATCGTGATAAAAACAAGATTACCGACAATCTGCTTCGTCAAGGTTTCAAGTTCACTATCATCGGAAGCACGGGCGGTTTTCTGCGTGAGGGGAATGTGACGATGCTTATTGGCGTCGAAACGGATCAGGCGGACCATGTTTTAGGCCTCATCGGCGAAAACTGCAAAACCCGAGAGCAATTTCAAAACGTGCTGCCCCCTGATGCCGCTCCTATCGGCACTTTCTTTCCAACTCCTGTCAAAGTTGTCGTTGGCGGAGCAATCGTCTTTGTGATGGATGTCGAGCGCTTCGAGCGTTTCTAGGTTGATCCGGCACAACAAAGCTTTTTGACGCGTGTGAATCCCAGTATATTTCCTAGGTTTCTTCAAAATGTGCTAATTTTTGTCCGTTTTTGCCTCTGAAAAACGAATATATATACATGTGTAACCAATCGCCGCACTGCTCCGTCCTAATTGAGTAAATATTAGGCAGAACGTGTCGGGTAGGAGTGCACAAAAACGTTTGTTCGTGCCCCCTCATCGGATCGCTGTTTATGAGGGGGCACTTTGTCCATAAGATACGTTGGATAGTATCTAAACTTCTGGAAGGGCTTAGCTTTAATAAATCAAAAAGGCCATTGGGGGATTCCCCAATGGCCTTTTTGATTTTAGTTGTAGTTAAATGTCCATTTTGCGGAAGTCTGGAACTTCAACAGGAGCGCCGCCTCGCTTGATCGATTCTTCAGACATGATGCCTGGCATGGTGAGGTCCATAGCATAGTAGATGCCAAGAGGTGGTTCGGTATCGTTGAGAATGCTGTCAACGAAATCGCGCATCTCGTAGTACTCGCTATTCTCCTGCTCGCCAGCTCGAACAACTTCCTCCGGCGGGTTCTTTAACATATCGGGTAGGAAGTCTTTCTCGATGTCTTTGAATGCATGCCATCCTGCATCAGGCCATAGATCGGACAGCCAAATCTTACGCTCATCACCCATTCCGCGAGTGCCTTCGAAGCTCCCTTTGGTTCCCTGCAGAGCATAGAATGTGTTGGGTGGACGGTTAGAGAGCATGTCAATTCGAATCTTAATTAATCCGCCCTTTTCGGTCTTGCACATCATAACGACGGTGTCATCCATCCCTTTTTCGGGATCGGTGTGCTTGCCGGTACCTTGACAGCAGACGGAAACTACCCGCTCATTGAACCAGGACATTACAGGGCCTAAGCTGTGGGTGGCATAGTTGCATCGGTTGATGCCGACTTGCCAGTAGTAACGCCACGTTGGGTTGCCTTGCGCATCTTTATGAAGGAACTTGATGTCGTGTAGCATTTCCCCTTCGCCGTAATATACATCGCCGAAAAGGCCCTTCTGAACCATGTTCTTCAGAACTAAGTTCTGCGTCCAATAAACTTGATTCTCGGCCATCATGTACTTGGTCTTGGCCTTTTTAACCGCTCTGACTAAGTCATAACACTGGTCGAGTGACACAGCGGCTGTTACCTCGCTGATGACGTGCTTACCTGCCTCCAAAGCCGCAATTGACTGTGGAACGTGAAGGTTCTCGGGGGTCGCCAACACGACGATATCCACATCCGACTTGAGCATATCTTCATACTCTTTGAACTTATTCGGGATGTTGTATTCGCCGCTGACGCGATCCAAAACTTCCTGCCGAGGATCGCAAATGGCGGTAACTTCGGTTTCCGTGATAACCTCGAATGGGCGGATAAAAGATGCTCCTCTCCCCATTCCTGCAATTCCTACTTTAAATTTATTCTTCATCAATTACTCCTAAATCGCTAAATGTGTGGGTCATTATAAACCCCATTAGTACCAACTCAAGCACCCAAATCATACCCTGATTATCTGCCACTACTTCGCGTAACTTTGAGAGCGGGTTTCTCGAATTACTGTTACTTTGATCTGGCCGGGGTATTCGAGCTCTTCTTCTATTCGTTTGGCGACATCGCGAGCGAGTTCTACGGCTCCTAAATCATCTAGTTCAACCGGCTTGACGATAATTCGAACCTCTCGACCAGCTTGGACCGCATAAGATTTTTCGACACCTTTGAACGACTCTGCGATTTCCTCAAGCTTCTCGAGGCGGCGAACATAGGATTCGAGTGATTCTCTACGAGCGCCTGGCCGAGCAGCACTTATACTGTCAGCCGCTGAGACCAAAACTGCTTCAACCGTTTCCGGTTCAATCTCACTGTGATGCGCACCAACGGCATTGGCAACCGCATCAGATTCGCCAAATTTCTTAATAAGCTGCATTCCCAAAAGCGCATGGGTTCCTTCCACTTCTGAGCTGAGGCTTTTGGCAATATCGTGTAGAAATGCGGCGCGACGCGCCAACTCGACGTCGGCATGTAATTCAGTCGCCATTTGAGTAGCGAGAACCGATACTTCAATCGAATGGGCAAGAACATTCTGACCATACGAAGTTCGGAATCGAAGACGCCCCATCTGCTTCACAAGCTCAGGGTGAAGATTAACGAGGCCGGCTTTTAGAACTCCACGCTCGCCGGCTTCCAGCATCTGGCGGTCCACTTCCTCCTGTGCTTTCTCGACAGCTTCTTCAATTCGCGCAGGGTGAATTCGGCCATCGATCACGAGGTTAAGAAGAGCAATTCGCGCAACTTCTCTGCGAATGGGATCAAAGCATGAAAGCACAACCGCTTCAGGAGTGTCGTCGATTATGAGATCGACCCCTAAAATCTGTTCGAATGTGCGGATATTTCGACCTTCACGGCCAATAATTCGGCCTTTCATTTCATCGTTGGGGAGTTCGACAACAGAAACACTGCTTTCGCTGACATATTCGACGGCATTTCGTTGGATGGTATCAATCACAATCTCACGAGCGCGTCTATCAGCATCCCGCTTGGCTTCATCTTCAATATTGCGGACCAGCCTAGAGGCGTCTTGCCGGGCTTCGTCTTCGATACGCTTTAAGAAGAGAGTGCGCGCTTCCTCGACTGACATCTGGGCGACGCGCTGAAGTTCTTGGTATTGCTGTTGGTAGAGGTCTTCGACTGCCTGATAGCGCTTGTCGGTGTCGACTTCTTTCTTGATGATAACTTTCTCATGCTGTTCAACTGTCTGGAGCCGATGGTCTAACACTTCTTCTTTTTGAATTACCCTTCGCTCCATGCGTTGGATTTCCGCACGCTTTTCACGGACTTCCCCATCGACTTCCGCGCGAATCCGATGAACTTCGTCCTTAGCTTCGACAATGAATTCGCGCTTTTTGGCGTCCGCTTGCTCGATAATATCTCGTTTATCACGATCAAGCTCAAGCTCACGATTTTGAAGTCTTACAGCTTCAGCCTTAATTTCTGATTCTTTTTCTTGAACTTTCGAATATTTCAAAGCGCTCATTACGCCAAATACGATAGATGCGATCACCGCAAGGAGCGCTGCTAATTCTAAATACATATCAATACCTCCAGGATATCTCCAGCTCATCCGCTGGGGCGAGGAGGTTGGGCCGAGGGCCAACAGGACTCTATTATATAAATGGTTTCAAAGCGATTGCCGTTTCGTTAATCAACGTTAAAACCGGCTTCTTCACCGAGAATGTCAGTAATATCAAGGTCATCACCGCAATACGCGCTCATGGCAAGTACGGCTGCCTCTTCTTCAAATCCACGTCTTAACAGAAATCCAATCCATTGGCGAAGCGCTTTGGCATTTAGTTCAGCGGGAGTTTCCCCCCATTGTCCTTTTAACGCCTTTAGCGCTATGTATATTTCTTTTTTTTCGTCCCAATCTCTAACTACAGTCTCTATCAATGAATCATTTAGACCTTTGCGGGATAATTCCTGCATGATATTTTTACGTCCGCTTGGTCTATTTTCCAAACGCTGTTCAACGTATTCCCGGGCAAGTTTTTCATCACCTATCAAATGTCGTGCGTCAAGGTGTTCGAGCACCAGGTCAATCGTCTCGTTATCATACCCCTTTCGGGATAGGCGCTCAGTCAATGTTTTTCGACTTAACGCTTGCTTACTCAGCAGTTTAAAGCTTGCTAAAAGAGCTTCTTGAAATTCTTGCATAATAATAGCCTAAACTTCATCAGCTTCAGCTTGCTCAGTTAAAATACGAGTACTGAACAATATACGTTACCATACCTTTAAATATTCTGTCATTTTCCCCTGAAAATTAATGGGAAATTAGTTTTTATTCTATAAAAAGGCTTGTGAGTACGATCCAAAGAAGCCCTTTATGTCTCAAATGGTCATCATTCCTAGCTTGCAGAGCAATCTCCCAAAGGCCTGACGAATGAATTCTCGATAATTCCTGACAGGTGCCATGCCTTCGGTTCTAAAAGCTCTATTAAAACCCCAATAGTCCCCCTTATCCAAGAGGGACTATTGCGAGATGATAGCTACTTTGAATCTTCAGATACTTCCTCTACGACGGTTGCTTTTTTCTCGGTATCTGGAGCCACTTCTTTTGCTGCTTTTGAGGCTTCTCTGATCTTTTGATCAATCTCTTCAACAAAAATGGGGTTCTCTTCCAAGTAGGCTCGAGCATTTTCACGGCCTTGGCCTAGGCGGGTTTCGCCATAGTTGAACCAGGTGCCGGACTTGCCAATAATGCCGAGGGAAGCTCCCACATCAATGAGATCACCTATCCTTGAGATGCCTTTTCCAAAGATGATGTCGAACTCGGCGTTTCTGAACGGAGGGGCAACCTTGTTCTTAACGGCCTTTACCTTCGTTCGGACTCCAACTGCTTCGGTGCCGTTTTTAATCGTATCGCCCCTTCTAACTTCAAGGCGAACCGATGCCCAGAACCGAAGCGCACGGCCGCCCGGAGTGGTTTCCGGATTGCCAAACATCACGCCGATCTTCTCTCGCATCTGATTGATAAAGATGACGGCCGTTCGCGATTTACTGGTCGAGCCGCCAATCTTTCGCAGTGCCTGGGACATGAGGCGCGCCTGAATGCCGACAAAGGCATCACCCATCTCGCCCTCGAATTCAGCCTTCGGCACCAAAGCCGCGACCGAGTCCAAGACGACGATATCGACAGCGCCGCTGCGAATCATAACGTCCATGATTTCGAGTGCTTCTTCACCGGTTGCTGGCTGAGAAACATACAGCTTCTCAGCATCGACACCGATGCTTTTGGAATACTCGACATCGAGGGCATGCTCGGCATCCACAAAAAGCGCCGTACCCCCGAGCTTCATCGCCTCAGCCACTAAATGAAGGGCTAAGGTTGTTTTACCGGAACCTTCCGTGCCGTAAATCTCCGTAATACGACCACGAGGAATGCCGCCTACGCCTAAGGCGAGGTCAAGTGCGATAGAACCAGTTGGAATTACTTCCACTGTCGCCTGTGCGGTTTCACCCAAGCGCATTAATGCGCCCCGGCCAAAGCTCTTCTCCAACTGTGCTCGTGCAATATCTAGTGCGCGTTCTTTATCCACGATCGAAGCTCCCTTTGCTACTCCGTAATCGGCGGAGCGGTTTGGTTTTGCAGGCTGACTTTTGTAATACATAATTATTCCGACTTAATCTCAAATCTTTTTATTTCTGTGTATTCAGCGCCCTGAGGTTGAAGAGTGCTTTGCATAAGGGATAGAGCGCTCACTTTTATTATTCCCAAGCTATGCGCGTCTACCGTTTCAAATGCCTTTGCAATATCCCCCACGTGACCCTTAACTCGGCCTATGGTCAGGTGAGCATGAAAGCCCCGTTCTTCGCCCTTAAAGCCTATTGGCTGTAGACACAATTCTACCACATTATAGATCTCTTCGAGCAAGTCATTTGAAGATTCTACGCCAATCCACAAAGTTTTTGGTCTCACCAAATTAGGGAAAGCGCCCCACCCGCCAACCTTAGCTTCAAAGCCTTTTAATCGAGCCGCCGCCGCTTCGAGAGCCAACCCTATCTTCTCAACCGCATCAGGGCTTTGCTCATCCAAAAACACTAATGTAAAATGGAAGTTCTGTGAAGCCACCCATAAGATAGACGCGCCTGAGAGTTGCTTTTTTAACTGCTCTTGCGCCCGCCTAGCCTTCTCGCGGAGGTCTTCTTCGATTAACAAAGCTATAAAGACTCGCATCCGCCCCTCAAAATACCTTTGTGAAGAAGCTCCAGCGCTCGATGCGCAGAACGCTCTTTAACGGTTTCCCGTTGGCCGATGAACTTATTTTCTTCAACAAATGAGCTTGCGCCATTCGCAATAGCGATATAAACTAATCCAACCGGCTTCGTTTCGGTTCCGCCTGTCGGACCAGCTATTCCGGTGATACCGATGCCCCAATTGCTCCCTGTTAATTTAGCAACGCCTTGAGCCATCAATGTGGCGACTTCTGGGCAGACCGCTCCATGCTCTATCAAAACAGATTCAGGCACGCCCAACTCGCGCATTTTTAATTCGTTGCTATATGCCACAACCCCACCCAAAAATACGTTCGATGCACCGGGTATATTGGTGATTCGATGAGATAGTAACCCGCCCGAACAGGATTCGCCAACCGAAAGTGTCTGCCTGTGTTCTCTTAGTAGACTGACTACTACATCTTCGAGCTTCATCTCGTCTATCCCATAAACCGCGTCTCCAAGTCGTTCTCGAATCTTCAAATCCATCGGTTCAATCAGCTTTTCAGCTTC
>JBAXQP010000097.1 GCA_037131655.1 bacterium
ACGCCCAATTTCTTGACATTCAGCGATGCGCGCACCTGGGCGTCAGCTTGCATCGTATCGCAAATCTGATAACCTTGGCCGCGAGCTAATGAATCTGCGCCGCTGAGGGGATATTGCAAAGCGCGGGCAGTGGATGCGCCAAGCGCCCGCGCTAATTCCTTCTCTTGACTCCTCGGGGCGCGCCCAACCCTAAACCAATCTCTTATCGCCATTAAGTCCTCCTGCCAATCAAAATGATTATTCGATTAGCAAGGCGACATGGAGATGTTTTGTCAACCGGTTATCGGTTTAGAGCCTTTTCTTCCTTCATTTTTATGCTGCGTCGAATATTATTCTTTGCGCGGTGTCCACCCCTCATTCCTTCATCGTAATGAAAGAAAGTGATACAAAACATGATAATGTTGGCTAGTAATTAAATGAATTAGAAATCAGTGCTGACTAAAATTCCATTAACTGCATAACTTTCTACTCATCAATACCCTGTTTTGGGTATCCTGAAGGTGCTGGGGCGTTATAATTTTTAGAGATCATAATCGTAGAAATCGGTCTGCGATTTAGCCCATAAGAAATTTAAACCAAGGCCGGTTGTTGCCTAATCGGCAGGAAAGGAACGCATTAATGTATCAAGAAGCTATTCGAATTGGAACACTTGCCACTGGGAAGAATAATTGGACAGGTGATTACCTGCGCCAAATCCTTCCTTATGGCTTCGAATCATTTAGTATTACCTTCTGGCAGACTCTCGGGGGAACCGACCTCAAGTGTCTTTCCGATGAGATTAAAGATGTTATCACAGACAAAGGCGCTGTTGTCAGCAGCTTAGGCGTATTTGGCAATCCGTTAATGGATGATGCTATGGCCGAAGAAACTCGCGAAAGCTGGCGACAGGCGATTGATAACGCGCATTTATTTGGCTGCGATATCGTAGCCGGTTTTGCAGGACGAATCGAGGACAAACCCATTGATGAATCGATGCCTCGCTTCGCGGAAGTCTTTGGACCACTAGCAAAGCGAGCCGCCGATAAAGGCGTTCGCATCGCTTTTGAGAACTGCGATATGGGCGGCACTTGGAAAACCGGCAGTTGGAATATCGCTCATAACCCGACTGCTTGGGAAATGATGTTCAACGCAATTCCTTCAGAGAATGTCGGACTCGAATGGGAGCCTTGCCACCAGATGGTCAGCCTTATCGAGCCTATTCCTCAGCTTTCTAAATGGGTGAAGAAGGTCTTTCACGTTCATGGCAAGGACGCAACGATTATGTGGCCAGTTATGCGTGAGTTCGGCGTCGATGGGCCGAGACAGTTCGCATATCACCGTACCCCTGGGTTTGGAGACAGCAACTGGACCGATATTATTTCAATTCTACGCCAAGGCGGATTCAACGGCAGCATTGATATCGAAGGCTGGCACGATCCCGTTTATAAAGGTGAATTAGAGATGATGGGTCAGGTTGCAGGTTTGAACTACCTAAAACGCTGCCGAGGCGGCGCTTTCGTCCCAGACCCACAATTTGAAGCGAATAAATAGTAGAAGGACGTTATTCCGAGCTTGTCGAGGGATATCCCCCTCCCTTTAGAGGGAGTTGGAAATCCGGAAGACCCTTCGACTTCGCTCAGGGTGACGTAAATAAAATTAATAACCTAACTTGAGAGGAAATAACGATGGCTAATGTTAAGAACATGAAGATGAACCCGCCTACTAATCGTCTGCGTGGGACGCTGCCGAAGGTTGGCATTCGCCCGACTATCGACGGTCGCTTTGGCGGAACCCGCGAGCTGATGGAAGGTCAAACGATGGGAATGGCTATTTCAGTAGCCAAGCTCATCACTGAAAACTTGCGCCATGCCAATGGCTTACCGGTCGAGTGCGTTATCGCTGACCGCTGCATCGATGGCTTGATGGAATCCGCCAACTGTGCGGATAAATTCACCAAGGAAGGCGTTGGCTGCTCAATCACCGTTACCCCATGCTGGTGCTATGGGTCGGAAACCATGGATATGGACCCGCTCATCCCCAAAGCTATCTGGGGCTTCAACGGCACAGAACGACCCGGCGCGGTCTATCTGGCGGCCACACTTGCGGGACATAACCAAAAAGGTCTGCCTGCATTCGGTATCTATGGTCGCCACGTGCAAGATTCCACTGATAGCACCATTCCTGATGACGTAGCGGCAAAGATTTTACAGTTTGCCAAAGCTGCTAACGCAGTAGCGTCTATGAAGGGTAAAACCTACTTGGCAATCGGCAACGTATCGATGGGTATCGCCGGTTCTATCGTCGACCAGAGCTTCCTACAGCACTTTCTTGGTCTAAAGACCATGACCATCGATATGGTCGAGCTTGTCCGCCGATGTGACACCGGCATTTTCGATAACGAAGAGTTCGAACGAGCGCTTGCATGGACCCGCGAGAACTGCAAAGAGGGCAAGGACACAAATCCACCCGAGCGACAGCATACTCGCACAGAGTTAGATGAAGACTGGAATAAGTCAGTCAAGATGGCATTGATGACTCGGGATATGATGGTCGGCAACCCGAAGCTAGCTGAGATCGGTTTTCCGGAAGAGGCAGAAGGGCATAACGCCATTGCCGCCGGTTTCCAGGGTCAGCGCCAATGGACGGATCATTTCCCGAACGGCGACTTCCTCGAAGCCATTCTCACTTCGTCATTCGACTGGGACGGCATTCGACAGTCCTACATCATGGCAACTGAGAACGACAGCCTCAACGCAATCGCGATGCTGTTCGGCCACCTGTTGACCAACACCGCTCAACTCTTCGCCGACGTTCGAACCTTCTGGAGTCCGGAAGCTGTCAAACGCGTCACCGGTTACACCTTAAGCGGCACAGCTAAGGATGGAATTATCCACCTGATCAACTCAGGCCCCGCAGCGCTTGACTGGACTGGCGAGCAAACTAAAGACGGCAATCCGACACTTAAGCCGTTCTGGGAGATCACACCCGAAGAAGCTGGCAAATGCCTCGATGCTACTCAATGGCATCCTGGCTGCCGAGACTCATTCAGAGGCGGCGGCTGGTCAACTGACTTCACCACCAAGGGTGGGATGCCGATGACCATGAGCCGTGTCAACATGGTTGAAGGCCTTGGTCCCGTCCTTCAGATTGCTGAAGGCTGGAGCGTCGAACTTCCTGATAACGTACACAAGACGCTCGACGAGCGCACAGACCAGACTTGGCCGACTACATGGTTCGTGCCAAGACTAGATGGCAGCGGACCGTTCCGCGATGTTTACTCTGTTATGTATAACTGGGGTGCAAACCACGGTGCGGCAGCTCCCGGCCACGTCGGCAGCGAGTTAATCACTCTTGCCTCAATGCTGCGCATTCCGGTCGATATGCACAACGTTCATGAAGAGCAAATCTTCCGACCGAATGCATGGTCACGCTTCGGAGCGAATGATCCTCAGGGTGCAGACTACCGAGCCTGCGCCTGCTACGGCCCGCTCTATAAGTAAAGCCATTAATGTTATCCCAATAGTCATCCCCCTCTCAACAAAAGTGAGGGGGATGCTCATATCTAAAGACTTCATAATATAGCTCCCATGTTAAAAAACGACACAGCTAGAAGAACCCGAAAACCGGCAGTCCTCCGGACGTTTTCAGTCGCCTATCTCGCCCTCCTGCTGCTAGTGTCAATTATTTGGGCGCTGGTAGGCGAGAGGTCATGGCCTCTTATTTTGCCAATGCACGTACCACAGTTCCTACTGATTCCAATTGGAATACTGCTCTTGGCCTCCATCCTCACGCTGCGCCGATTTGAAATAATGGTGAACCTACTTGCAGCGGCTATAGTCTTTCTTTTCTTAATGCAATACCACGTTCGTCTACCCTTATCTCCCAAAGCGCCCGATCCTGCATCCAAAGCTTTAAGAGTTGTTACTTACAATATCAATGCGGGGAAAGCTGGGGTCGATAATGTAATCAAAACCCTTAAAAAAGCGAACGCAGATATAATTTTTCTTCAAGAATCCGGTCAAGCTGCATTTGCCAGTCTCGATACTGACCCAACTCCAAAAATTCTGAAAGCTTTCCCTCGTTGGTATTCGGTCAGGGAAAAGAAACAGGTTATTCTAAGCAAGTACCCACTCAGTCAGGAAGAAATCCTCACAACAAGCCATTACCGATGCTTTCTTATATGCAGGGTTAAAATCAACAAACAGTCTATTAGACTTATAAATATCCATATGTACTTTTCAACGAACGGTGAAAGTTTACTGAATAATAACCAAGGCACGGTTGCTTACCTTCGCGAAGCGGCTAGGATTACGAAAACACAAGCGGATATGCTCAGCAAGATTATTCAGGAAGAAAAGGGGCCGACTATCGTTGCAGGTGATTTCAACTCCACCCCACTCTCAAGCACGCATCGAACGCTATCCAAGCTGCTTACAGATAGCTTTGATAGCGTTGGAAGAGGATTGGGTTATACCTTCCCGTCGAAGTTGCCTCTGATTAGAATTGACTACATCTACTTAAGCGACAGTCTTATCGTAACAGATTGCCATCCTGTTAGCAGTAACTCCTCCGACCACTTTCCACTCATGGCCGATTTGAGGGTACCAAACTAGTCTCCGAGATAAATGCGCGGAACTCGAAGACCGATTAAAGAAGTGACTTCGTGAACAGTTGTATCTGCAAGCGCAGTTAAGCGGGGAACAAGAACAGTCTCACCAATAAGTGTTGCCACATCACCGATTTGAACTTCACCAAGATCAGTTACATCTATCATAAGTTGATCCATGCAAACTCGCCCAACAATTGGCGCTTCCCCACCGTTGATACATACCGCCCCTTTATTGGAAAGAGCGCGAAGATAACCATCAGCATAGCCTACCGGAATGGTAGCAATTCGGGAAGGTCGTTTTGTCTGATATGTAGCGCCATAGCTGATAAAAGCTCCCTCAGGCAGAGTGCGCAAAGCGCTAACTCTTGCCTTCCAGCTCAGCACCGGCTTAGTGCCATAATCACATGGCAAAATCCCATACGCCAATGCGCCAACCCGTATCAAATCAAGCGCTGCCCCCTTATAACAAACCGTCGCAGAGCTATTGGCAATATGTTTGAGCATAGTTCGCTTGAAGAAGTTTTCAATCGACTCAGCGCCAGAATTAAAGAGTTTGAGCTGCCTATCAGTAAACAAAGGATCATCATCAGCACATGCAAAATGGCTGCATAGACCTTCCAGATATATCCCATTTAGCTTTGAAATCTCACGTGCGGTAACTAGCGCCGCCTCAGGACTGACACCAAATCTACCCATGCCAGTGTCAATCTTCAAGTGTACTTTCACCTTGCGGTCGCGTCTGAGGGCGATTTCTGAAAGGGTGTGGGCGATCTCGTAGCATTCGATTAACGGGGCGAGGTTGCACGTAACAACGGCATCCGCTTCAAAAGGCAGCATGGGAGACAAAACCATTATCGGAAGGCGTAAACCAGCTTCCCGAAGAGCTACCCCTTCCGCTACGGTTGCAACAGCAAGCCAATCAGTATAAGGTACAGCCGCTTGAGCGATTGGAACCAAACCATGACCGTAGCCATCCGCTTTGACAACGATGGCTATTTTTACTGAGGGACCAACTAGATCGCGAATAACCTTGAGGTTATGCGTTAGCGCCCCACGATCAATTTCAACCCAAGTTCGATAAAACTGCATTTCTTAGGTGCGTAACTACGACAATGAACAACTGATCTAAAATAAATCTTCTATGACATCTATTGGGACGTATTTAATCAAAAATCGTTCTCTACGGAATAGCTCACAGAAGAACGGGCTTGGTTCCTTCTGGAATTTAGCCCCAACCGCTCATATCGTACGTAGTTCTTTTCTTGGTCGTCATTAACCACCAATATGTTGGTTAGACGCCGGTTAGAATGAACTATCATCATCTTCAGATAGTATACCCACCGTAAAGGCAGATAGTATCCTGTCACCCAATATAGATATTGGGAGACAGGAGGATAAATGGATTTATGGATGCTGGAAACTACGCAAGAGCCTCTTTGTGAGGAAAGAGTTCAAAACTATACGCAAGTGGTGTATAATGAAATTAATAAGCATAAACTTCCCAGTAAAATGGGACATGATGATAGACATTATCTTTATGTCTTTATGTCTTTATGGGTTTTTTTGAAGGATGTGAATCAATGCAATATAGGTGTTTGTACATTTTGCTGTTAATGACGGGGTGTTGGTTGATACTATCGAATACTCCGCTGTTCGCTGAGACTAGTCTCATCCGCGAGATTGGGAAAAATAAACCCAATGTCTACATTATCACGTCTGGATCTTCAGCAAATGAACTGGCAGGGATACTGCGCTCACTAATCTTAAGGCATCCGGATAACAAACACAAAGACAGCGAAGTGACGGTAATCAGTTTGGCTGAGGCTGAAAACTTGGTGAAAGGCGATAAAAGGTTCGACAAAGCTAGCCTAATCTTCCTACTTGTTCGCAATGAGATGGTTAGCGAACTATCTCGATCTCTAGAGGCAAGGCTTCCATTTAAGATTCCGCCACTCAGCACGCGATTGAGTGTGGTGGTAAGCCAATTCTTTAATCCCAAAGCAGGGGATTTAACGCTCATCTCTGCGATGGTTGCTCCCGATGCGGAGAGACTTGGAAAGCTTTATGATCGGTTCACAGCGCACAAGGCGGACAACTTTCGCAATCTTCCATTTACAGCTAGTGCTCGGACCGTTAAGCTGGCCCTTTTCAGCCATCCGGATGATCGACAGATTGTGGAAAACTGGGGGGGTGATCAGTAAAGGGTGTTGGTTTTCCTCCCAATGGTATCCATTGGCTAACCGTGAAAAGCTAACACCAGAGCAACTCCGAGAATGTGATGAAGTCTATTTTATTAACCGCATTCGTAATAATACCATACTGCCCTTACCCGCGCAGACATTACTTGCCAGCCATGAGGGCAGAGACACATCTGTACTTTTGGTACGCCAAATTCATGAAGACGGCCTTTCCATAGTAGTGTTTGACGTGCCATCCCAGCTTCAGTTGGAGAGGAAGGCCAAGCAATTCAACAATGTAGATGCTGTGGCAATTGGGGTCACACCTATCGAGCTAAATGACCTCCGTGTAGTTGACCGAACAGTTCTACTTGTTCCGCAAAACCCATCAGGAATGTCGGCAAACCTAACGGAGAGCATTCGATTAGGCTTGGCTAGTGATCTGCGTACGCAGGCTAAAATGAATGTGATGGAACGAGGACCTAACCTTACTGTTCTTGAAAAAGAAGTGACACTCCAAGAACTCATGGGTTCACCAGATACGCGCAAAAATGTGCGGATGAAAACAGGTTTGCGACACGTATGGCTCTTCCAGGTCACCTCTCTCGACCGTCAGACTACCTATATACCCTCTCAGAAATCGCTTTCAGATAAAGGCGCTTTTAATGAATATGAACCGCCAGAACCAAGCAAATATAAAGGTTTCATATGGAATCAGACAAAAAAAACGCCTGCTGAATATGCGCGTGATTATCGTGAATGGGAGCAGAAGCACGACGAATGGAAGCAAAGAAAACTCCGCTACGAGTATTACGATCCCTGTCAGTGGGAACGAACGCTTACTCAAAATCAGACCGCCACTGTCACTGGGATGCTGACTCTTTTCGATCTAGATGACGAAGGCAAAGTTATTTGGCAAAAGGAGTGCACGGGCGATAGTTTGAGTTCTACGATCTTACGCACTGATCAAATTACTATAGCTGGCTACTTGGGCATACCAGACTCAATAGTCGCACCTGAGGCAGATTCGAATTGTGAAGAAAGCTTAGTTATTAAGGCCTCACGCAATGCTGGGAACATAGCTTTGGGAATCTTATTGGACGAATCTCTGCTAAGAACAGGAGCTCCGCTTCTCACACCTGAGCCTAAGCCTGAGCCTGAGCCTAAGTCGATATCAGGCCCCATAGTTCTCGAGGTAGACTCAATTATTCTTCAAGCAACCACTAGCCTTGGAAATGCTGATGGACTCAAAATAGGTGACACAATAATTATTATTACCAAAACTAGAGAGATCAAGGGTCAGGATGGCGAGGTAACTGAGGAAGTGCCACTGGAGCAGGTACATCTTCGACTAACACGAGTAGGCAAAACTTCAGATTGTGTACCGATAAGCGAGACAGACAAGACACTCTTCGTCAATATCAAGCCTAATATGAGTGTAAGCTTTGTGCGAGCTCCAACATTCAAACTTGTACCATTGCAACGTCCAAAGCCAACCATTCCGAAAAAAGGGAAATAAAATGCAATATAAAAGATTAACCACAATGTGGATAATACTAATACTCGCTATAGGTATCACCACATCGGTAATGCCTCAACAGCGAGATAGGGATACTAGACGCTGGAAGATAATTGTTATTGTCCAAGAAAGTCACCTTTCGCAACCTAGAATTCCTGATCCCGCAGTAGAAACTTCTTTGTGTCGGCAATTGATAGATGCAGGCTATAAGGTGATCGACCAGGATCGATATGATGCAATTCGTTATTCAGCTATTGTTGACCGTATTATTAAAGGTGGCTCGAAAACAGGAAAGGAAACAATTCAACTCTGCCGACGGTTTGGCGCGGATGTTCTTATTACAGGAGAAGCGTTTACTCAAGTAGCGAAGCGAAGTCGGATTGATACGGAACTAGGTTCCGTTGACAGAATTCAGTGCAGGGCAAGGGTTGAATTAAAGGCAATTCGTGTTGACTCTGCTGAGAAGTTTTGGTCTGATGCAATTCATAGAACCGGTCCTTCAGATATCACCGAAGAGTTGTCGAGCAAATCCGCACTGGAAGATGCAGCGGATTTGATTGGACAGGATCTTATCCAACGAATGGGGGAACTGACTAAGTCCTCAGGACAATATGTGGAATTGGAATTCCGGGGGATTGGTAGTGCATCTAATGGAGATAAGGTGGCGCAAGTAATTCGAAAAATGCCTGGGGTGCTTGAAATTGGTGATGGTGAGTTCGACGC
>JBAXQP010000098.1 GCA_037131655.1 bacterium
GCGCAACGAAAAGCACATCCGGGTTAGCCGCTTTTATCTGCTCGATAATTTCGGGTTCTTCTTCGGGTTTGAAGTAGCCATTGCGAGTGCCGACCACTTGGATATTTGGGAATTTATCACGAAAATTCGATGCCGCTTGATCCGTTACTCCTGGGGCAGCGCCAAAGAAAAAAAGTTTGTAGCTTTTCTCATGGCTTAATCGGCAAAGATGATAGACCAGATCTACTCCTGAAACTCTTCCGCTTAATGGGGTTCCGTAGCGTTTAGCCGCCCACAAAATGCCGGCGCTATCGGGTGTAACCAAGTCTGCATTGTTATAGAGTTCTTTTAGCTCAGCATCCTTCTGTGCCATGACAACACCTGAGGCATCGGCAGTTATCACTTGGCAAGGGACTCGCGCCTCTATCGCGCACTCAATCCCCTCTAACGCCTCATCCTGTGTCACCTTGTGCACGCCAACGCCGAGAAAATGAATCCGCTGCCACCTGGATGCCAGATTAAAACTCTTTTTTTCTGTTGCCATCATATGATACGCCGCCAATTTTCTGGGGTTATTGTACCTTGAATGGCTCAAGTCCGGTTCGCGTTTTGACCGCTTTTAGCTTCGATTTGAGTATTGTAATATGGCAACATGGCGGGTTGGGGTAAGCTTTGGGGGAATACATAATAAATAACAAGCTGATTTGGACAGCGCAAGATTAGTAAGTAGAAGCTATGCAAACCTTTTTAGACGAAGCAGGAATTGAAGTAATCGCAGGTAACGGCGGGAGGGGATCGGTCTCTTTCCGGCGTGAGATGCATGTGCCATTAGGTGGGCCGGATGGTGGGGACGGCGGGCGCGGCGGTAGTATTGTTATTGTTGCCGACCGCAACATGACCACTCTACTTGACTTCCACTATAACATTCGTTATCGAGCTGATAACGGTGTTGATGGTGAAGGTGGGTTAAAGTCCGGTAAGAATGCTCAAAACCTAATATTAAGAGTACCGCTGGGCACTGTTGTGCAGGATGCTGAAACTGGAGCGAAAATTGTCGATTTGACCTTGCCTGGTCAAGAGTTTGTGATTGCCAAGGGCGGGGTCGGCGGATTTGGAAATGTCCGTTATAAAAGCCCTTCTCGACAAGCCCCGCGAATTGCTCAAAAAGGGGAACCGGGTGAGACTCGAAAGCTTAAGCTTCTGCTTAAGTTAATTGCGGATGTGGGCATTATTGGGTATCCAAACGCAGGCAAATCGACACTAATTAGCCGCGCTTCTGCTGCTAAACCAAAAATTGCTGATTAGCCCTTTACCTCTCTTGTACCTAATCTAGGTCTGGTGCGGGTTGGTGATAATTCATTCGTAATGGCTGATATGCCGGGGTTAATCGAAGGGGCGCATCAGGGGGTTGGATTAGGTGATCGTTTCCTGCGTCACATCGAGCGCACACGAATTCTATTGCACATGATTGATATGTCTCCCATGCAGCTTCTTGACCCCGTGCAAGCGTTTGATAATATCAATCGCGAGCTTGAGCTTTACAGCGATGCTCTCGGGCAAAAGCCAATGGTGGTTGCCCTTAATAAAATTGATACTCTTCATGATAAAAGCACATTGTTCGAGACCCAGGAAATACTTGAGTCGCGGGGTTTAAAAGTGTTCGCGGTCTCAGCAGCTTCCGGACATGGGATTGAACCGTTGCTCTTCTATCTCGATGAGATGCTCAAGACACTACCGCTTGCTGTTGATACGGAAGAAGCGATTGAAGTAATAACCGCAAAGCGTACCGTCGCCAGTCAATGGAGCGTGAAAGAGGTAGAACCTCATGTCTTTCTGGTTGAAGGCAAAGGTATCGAGCGGATGGTGGCAATGACTGATATGTCAAACGAAGAAGCCGTCTTGTATTTACACAAAAGGCTTGATAAACTAGGGGTTATCGAAGCGCTTTCAAATGCAGGTATCGGAGAAGGGGACACGGTGCGTATCGGTGGGACTGAGTTCAATTTTGTGGAGGGGTTATGATTCGGTTGGGATTGCAGGGAGGAACATTTGATCCCATCCACTTTGGTCACCTGCGCTTAGCTGAGGAAGCTCGTCAAACCTTTGGATTAGACAAGATCATTTTCATTCCTGCCCGCATCTCTCCACTTAAACGGGATGAGCATCCGGTCGATGTGGAAGAGCGAGTCCTTATGACTAAATTGGCGATAGCGGGTAATCCTTTCTATGAATTATCCCGCATCGAAGTTGACCGAGAAGGTCCTTCCTTTACGGTTGATACCTTGCAAGCGCTTCATGCGCTTCATCCACACTCAGAGTTATTTTTTATGATGGGAGCCGATGCGGCGATACAGCTTCCGAACTGGCGCGAGCCGGAAACGATATTGAAATTAGCTAAAGTGGTTGTGAGTAGGCGTCCGGGTGTGAGTAGGGTTGACCTCGAACGACAACTACCGAAAAGCTATCTATCACAAATAGAATGGCTGGATATGCTGCCAATCGATATCTCAAGCAGCGCGATAAGGGAAATGGTGAGCGCTGGGCGCTCAATAAGGTATCTAACATCCGACACGGTCGTCCAATATATTAGTGAGCGAGGGCTCTATCTAGGAGAAAATTCGAATGACAACAGCAGATAAGTTGCAAGGAATAATAACTGCAGCAGAGGAAGGCAAAGCCGAACTCATCGAGACAATCGATATTCAAGAAAAAACACATTTAGCGGACTATTTTGTGTTGTGCAGCGGCAACTCCGATGTACACATCAGGGCAATTTCCGACCGTATACAAGATGCCTTGGGTGATACCGGTATAAAAAGCAAACGCATTGAAGGCTATACTCAAGCCGTGTGGATATTGCTTGACTATGGGGATGTTGTGGTGCACATTATGCGCGAAGAAGAGCGCGAACGTTATAAGTTAGAAGAATTATGGAAGAGCACACCTAAATTAGAACAAAAGCGATCGGAGGAGGAGGCTGGTTAGGGATGGACGATTCAACTCTAAAGCCGGTGGATCCGGAGGAGATCGAGCGCATCTTGCGCAACGTGCATATTCTTCAAAACCGAGGGAAAAGCGCGGAAGCAATCGCTCACCTGAAAGATCTTGTTGAGCAGTACCCCGAAGAACCTGCCTTTTGGGAAGTTTATGGCGATCTGCTCGCTGATGTGGAGCAATTTGAGGAAGCGAAGGATGCGTATTTCAAGTCCAAGGAGATCAAAAAACCGCGTCTGAATGCCGAAAGAAAGTACGCCGATATGGTGTATCGTATTTCGATGAAAGATATGCCGCTTCTCAGTGAAGACCCGCCCGCAAACCCCTCCGCTGCGTTGATGCTGTCGCTGCTTGCGCCCGGCGCCGGACAGTATTATAATAAACAAGTTACGAAAGCGATCGTTTTGTTCGCAATATGGGTGGTCGCCATGATACCGATGATGTTAATCTGGGGAGATGTCGGAAGCAATCGTATCGGCGGCGGCGGAACTCAAATAGCCATGAAAAGTATCCTCTCTGCTTTGACTAACGGTCCAGGTATCGTTCTTCTAATTCTGATTTTGTTTGTGGTGGTTTATGCAGCAACGGATGCTTATCTCACTGCCAAGCAGGCCAATAAGGACTTTGGTCCGATATTTACGATCAAAACCGCGCCTCCCATCCCGGATCTAAGCACTTTTCAACCCCCTATCAAGGAAGAAAAGCCGAAATCCGATTTGTAATTAGAAGAGCGAAAAACGAACTAAGTAATACAAATGAAGAAGCATCGTTATAATTCACATGCCGCGGTTTCGCGGGAGGATTTGAAATACGCTTTGAAAGATCAGGCGGTGGTGAAGAGAGCAATTGCTAGTAAAGAATGCTTGCTTTGCTGCTCTAACCCGCTTAATGAAGCAGGGCTTTGTATCGAATGCTTTGCGATGCTCAATGATGAAGAGCGCAGGCTGTGTGAACCTTATTTCTGGAAAACCGATATCTAAATCAGGCACGGGTTAAAAGTATATGAGAAGAAGCGATAGAATTCGCGAGCAGATGCGTGAACTCCTAGCTGAATACGATAGCCTGGAGAAAGATCTTGCAGAACTTGAAGAAGACCATTTCCGAGTGGTCATCTTCGGTTCGGCCCGCATAGAACCTGACGAGCCGATTTATAAAATGGTCATGCGGCTGGCCTCCTTATTGGGCCGATTGGGAATTGACATCGTAACCGGCGGTGGTCCAGGATTGATGGATGCTGCAAATGCCGGTGTTAAACAAGCTCATGAAAAGGGCATCCGCTCGATCGGGCTGCCGATTTTACTTCCAAACCGTATAGAACCTTCCAATAGACACCTCGACATTAAGCGAGAGCACAGCCGTTTTTCTACCCGACTGGATGAGTTCATGCTTATATCTGATGCGGTAATTGTTGCGCCAGGTGGGATCGGCACTGTTCTTGAACTGATGTACGTATGGCAGCTCATGCAAGTGGGGCTTATACCGCGAAGGTGTGTAATCCTACTTGGCACTGAATTCTGGCGAGGCTTGATTGAATGGATGGGTTATCAACAACTCCGACGTGGCTTAATCAACCCTGATGACCTCGATTTCGTTAATGTTGCCGATACAGAAGCTGAAGTTCTTAATCTTATTAAGGCCGAGTTGGAGAAATTCCGCACGAAAAAAAGCACAGAAGGCGATCATCCTAAAGCTGCTGCTGCCGATACGATGATTAAGCAAGTAGAAATGGTCCAGAATGCCCCAGAGCACCACGAGGCCCTCCCAGGCACCAAGATTAACAATAAGCAATAGGTTCCGAAATCGCAGATCCGGAGTTTCGCCCCTTTCCCTACTTCACCCAGTGTGGTTGAGTCCAGGCGTAAAAGCCGGCGGAGTCTTCTATTCTTGCTCGGATGTAGGTTTCGGTTCCTTTGATGGTGTAACTTGGAGATAGGGTTGTATCAATTAGAAGGATTTCACCATCTTGGCCAATGAAAGAGGTTGTATATAGGCGATCCCATTTGCGGTGAATATTGAGGGAGATAAGGGTATCGGTTATCTTGATTTCATCGAGGTCGACACCGGTGGATGAGTAGAAATTGCCGTTCAGGAGCGCTTCTTTTATGGCTTTTGGACTCTTCTCAGGAGCTTGAACACCTACCCATGCCTTACCTGGAAGCGGATTGTAGACATATTCGTGCCAATTCGGACAGCTAATTGTGTGCGCATCATCAGTAGCCGTGCCCCAAACCCTCATTCCTGAGGAAAGGACATCATCCCACATTTGCTCAGTGCTAGGAATACCACCTCCGCCTTTGATATGAGCGCCGATATGCTTGTTGGCAATCTCGACCATATGCCAACCGCGAACCTGTTTCATATCTTCCGCATTATAAGCCCAGTTCCAGCTGGGATGATTTAGTTGGGCAATCCCGCCTGCTGCTCTAATCGAATCAACTGCTAATTGAAGTGTCTCAACAACCGATTGTTTGGGTTCGGGGATAGTGATTTCGCGTACATCCAACCCGTTAACATGAAGGTATGTCTTTGCTTCGCCTGATTCTTCAATAGTCAAGGTAACTTCACAGCCGGGCAAAATGAGTACATTCCCTTGTTGTATAACTTCATCGACAGGCACAACCACATTGTGGTCGGTCACATAAATGAAGTCGTAGCTGAGTTCGTCGTAAACGGAAGCAATTTGAGAAATCGACCCTTCACCATCGCTATAAGTCGTGTGGACGTGAAGGCTGCCTTTGTAAAACGGCATATTTGGCTCCTACTGGCTAAAAGCGGTATCCTTGCCGCGCGCGAGAACGATGACGCCGGTTCGAACCATTTCGGTTATCCCATACTGTTCCAACATTTTTACCAGCGCGTTAATCTTTTCATCGCTGCCCGTTACTTCAATCGTTAATGCTAGCTCACTAATGTCAACGATATTGGCGCGAAATATCTCACATATCTCTTTAATTGAGCTTCGTGAGTTATCGTCCGCATTGACTTTAATCATTGCCAACTCACGTTCAAGTACTGGCCGGTTGGTATAATCGATGACTTTGATGACTTCGATAAGTTTGTTTAGCTGCTTGGTAATTTGTTCTAAAATTCGGTCATCACCTGAAACGACCACCGTCATTCGTGACACCGTCGGATCTTGCGTAATGGCGACGGTTAAACTCTCGATGTTATAGCCGCGTCGGGCAAATAAATTTGCCACTCGAGCGAGGACGCCTGGATGGTTCTCAACCAGTGTTGTTATCGTATGGGTATGGGTTATACCCGCCATCGGTGCATAGAATTCAGACATAGCGCCTCCACATTTCAGTCCAGGAAAATACGAGTTATTTACCGCTCTTTTTTTGTTTCTTTAGCAGTCGTTCGAGTTCCTTCTCTTCGTCAGCAAAGCTCCATTCGTCTCCTTCGGTTTCAAGGTTATGGCGACGGACCATCATCTGATCGACCGGTTGTCCACTTGGAACCATCGGCCAGACTTTTTCTTCGGTCGGTAAAATCGCTTCGACCACAATGGGCCGGTCGGTTATCTTTAGAGCTTCCGTAAGCGCCTCTATCGCTTCTTGCCGAGTGGTGACTCTAAAACCAATGCCGCCATAGGCATCGATGAGCTTCATGAAATCAGGGGCAGCCTGCATATCTGTATGAGAAAAACGACTATTCCAGAATAGTTCCTGCCACTGGCGCACCATGCCTAGGGATCGGTTATTATTGATAACAACGATAATGGGCAGTTTATAAACAACCGCGGTCATGAATTCCTGTGAATTCATCTGGATCGAGCCGTCACCGGTAAAACAGATAACTCTTTTTTCAGGGTGAGCCAGTTGGGCGCCGATCGCCGCCGGTAAACCATAACCCATCGTCCCCAATCCACCTGAAGAGAGCCAATTTCTAGCTCGTTTTGACTTAAACCACTGTCCAGCCCACATTTGATGCTGGCCAACGTCGGTGACCATTATCGCTTCATAATTGGTCAATCGGTTAATTTGCTCGACGAGGAAGGGGGCATACAGATTCTCGTCATCAGGATACCAGAGGGGGAATTCTTTCTTCCATTCATCAATCCGATCGTTCCAAGGCAGCCGCGGCTTTGGTTCCACATGTTTAAGTAGTTCTGTAAGAATAACTTTGGCATCACCGATGATGGGGATATCACAGCGGACGACTTTACCGATTTCAGCAGGATCGATTTCGATATGAGCGAAGAACGCATTGGGGGCGAACTGGTCGACTTTCCCCGTTACTCGATCATCGAACCGCGCGCCAATTCCGATAAGTAGGTCGCAATGATGAACAGCATAATTGGCATATGCGGAGCCGTGCATTCCAAGCATGCCAAGTGAGTTGACATGGGTTTCGTCGATAGCGCCCTTGCCCATTAGAGTATTTGTGACGTAGATATTGGTCAATTCCGAGAGCTTGGTCAACTCTTCCTGAGCGCCCGATGAAATAATGCCTCCGCCGACATAGAGCACAGGCTTTTCAGAATCATTGATTGCCTTTGCAAGCGCTTTAATCTGTTTGAGGTCACCGATGCTTTGCGGTTGATAATAAGGATGACTTTTGCTGGGTTTATAATCCTCGGGAGACCACTCGATTGAAGTGTTAGAAACATCGACCGGTAGGTCGACAAGAGTTGGTCCGGGGCGGCCCGTTCGGGCAATATAGAATGCCTCAGCAATTGCTCCTGGCAAATCTTCCGTTTTCTTCACCAAATAGCTGTATTTGACAATCGGCAAAGTGATCCCGACGGAATCAGCTTCCTGGAAAGCATCGGTTCCAATATTAGCCGTGCGTACCTGGCCGGTAATACAAACCATCGGTATGGAATCCATGTTAGCAGTTGCTATGCCTGTGATGAGATTCGTTGCGCCAGGGCCTGAAGTCGCAAGGCATACTCCGACCTTCCCCGATGCCCTTGCATAACCATCTGCCGCATGTGCAGCTCCCTGCTCATGTCTTACAAGAATATGTTTAATGTCCTTGCGGTCGTAAATAGCGTCATAAATTGGTAGAAGAACCCCACCTGGATAACCAAAGATCACATCGCATCCCTCTTGGTGCAGGCATTCCAATAATATCTGTGCGCCGGACATTAATTTTTTCATAGCATCCCTCAAATCGTTGCAGATAGTTAAGCGTCAGGCAATTATTCCCGACGCCCTCTATATGAAACTACTTAACTTAGATAGTCAATGTTACCGCGAATCACGCAATTTCTGTTGATAGGTTGGGTCTGACCTGAAATCTTAGATTCAACCCCTCCGAGAATGTTGCACAATTTGTTCTGCCTTCCGGAGGGCGTAGCAAGCTACGCCCCTACAAAAATCCTCCGCATCCCTGAGTAGGCCTCCGGGCCGTATCTAAGAGTGGTAAGGGTTAGCAATCAGTGAGGCATTAAAGTGGGTTGCTTCGGTACAAACATTCTCGCCTCGACACTGAAGAGAAATGGCTTTAGAATCTCGTCTCAAATAATCCCCTCTACCTTCAAAAGTGGGGCTTGATTAGGTTATGACCTTTTATGCCACGAATGGCTTGATTGCTTTTTTCCAAAATGGTCAATGCATTGTCCACCATCCCATGAGGAGGGCGAAGAGTCACTCGCTTTTCTGGTGATCGTTTGCCCACAAGTGAAACACTCGTAAATGACGATTCTGTTCCTTTCTTCCTCTCGCTGACGATCACGATCCTTTGCCTCTTGCTCACGCTGACGCTGCCTGTTCGCTGCCTCTAGCTGACTATCCCTTGCAGCTTGATCACGCTTATACTTTGCCTCTTGCTCACGATCCTTTGCTTCTTGATCACGCTGACGCTGCCTATTTGTTGCTTCAAGCTGACTATCCCTTGCCGCTTGATCACGATTATACTTTTCATCTTGCTCGCGATTCCATGCTTCTTGCTTAGCCTCTTGTTCGCGATTCCAAGCCTCTTGCTTAGCCTCTTGATCCTTGCTACTTGTGCTTTCTAGTGGTGATGCGTTGTTGACAGAAGGTGCATTAT